>CAZUJD010000089.1:931-10873 GCA_964620025.1 uncultured Ramlibacter sp.
GTCGTCGCGGCGGGCAACGATCGGCTCTTTGCGATTCTCGACGTCGAGCCTGCACCGCTGCTGCCTCGCGCACCAGCATGCCCGACTGGGCCAGGGCGGAGACGAACTCGCGGCAGGAGTTCACGGCCACGCCGGAGCGTTCGTGGATGTCCTGAAGCGACAGCGGACGCCCGGTCATCAGGGTCGCCAGGCGGATGCGGTCGCGTGAGGTGAGCAGATCGGGCGTGGGCCAGCGTGACAGCTGGACCAGCTGCTGCGGATTGATTGCCGGTGCTTCTGCAACAGCACCGGGTGTGCGAACGGTGATCAGGTCGCCCAGCAGGTTCAGCTCACGCTCCAGCTCATCGGCATGGATCGGCAGGCCCAGGTGATGGGGCCGGCCATTCACGCTGTCGGCCAGGATCAGGACAGCCACGTCTGGCGGCCGGACCGCCGGGGCGGCGCCTTCGCGGACCACCTGGAGGTGGGCCCCGGTGTCGCGGTAGACCCAGTGCTGATGGGTCAGGTGGTCCAGCAGCCGGACGAATGACTTGAACAGGACCATCTCCCGTTCAGAACATCCGTGGAAGGAGTACGCCAGTTCCCGGCGGGTGCGATCAGCTGAATGATTCGAATCCATTGAAGTCCTCCGTTGCTGCGGTCCTGGCTTTCCATCCAGTACTGCAACGGGTGGCAGACTTGCTGCCCCGTGGCTCGAATCCATTCAGTACTGGTAGGTTGCGGCCAATCCGCTGACTCCATAGTGCGCCTGGTGGCGACAGCCCATACTGTTGTCATCAGAGGGGTCGGCTAGGTACATTTGCCTAGCGCTTTTGAGGGGGCATCCGGGCGATGGCCCGACGCAGCCTGAGAGGGGAAATCAACCGGGTGCCGGCTGGCCGCGTGCCATGGCCTCCAACGCGCCGGTCAGGTGCTGTGCAAACAGCCGGGCATCGCACAGAGGTGACGCGCTCATGTGCCCCCTCAGCGACGCACGCAACCGGGCGAGCGCGGGCAGGTCACCCGCACGCTGAACGGCCTGTTGCACATAGGCGTCAAGGTCGTCCACAACCCAGTCGCCCAGGTTGGCCGCATGCATCAGTCCGGCGCCCTGCCGGGCGATCAGGCGGTCTGCGGCCAGCGTGATGGTGGGCACCCCCATCCATAGCGCCTCGCAGGTGGTGGTGCCACCCGGATAGGGAAAGGTGTCCAGCACGATGTCAACGTCCGCATGGGCTGCCAGGTACGCTGCCCGCGTGGTGCGGCCATGCAGTTCGATGCGGCCAGGGTCAATGCCCAGGGCGGCCAGCCGTTTGGCCAACCGTGATTTTTCGTCGTTGTTGCCAAGCTGTGTGCTCTGGATCCGCAGCCGCGCCGATGGCAGCCGCTGGAGGATCCTGGCCCAGGTGGTGAGCACGGCGTCATTGAGTTTGCTGGTGGACTGGAAGCAGCCAAACGTCAGGTACCCGCGCTGCATGGCCGGCAATGGGGCGACCGGCGCCATACCTTGTGGTGGCGCAAAGCAAAGCCGCGTGTCGGGCAGGCGCCACACGGTCTCGGTGAAGCGCTCGGTGCACCCGGCGGGCGTGCAGGTCCAGTCGGACAGCAGGAAGTCCATGGCCGCCAGCCCGGTGGTGGCGAAGTAGCCCAGCCACGATGCCTGTACCGGAGCAGCCCGCCGGGCAAAGATCGCGAGCCGGTTGCGGGCCGTATGGCCAGACAGATCCAGCAGAACATCGATCTGCAGGTTGCGAATGCATTGCGCGGCCTGGCCGTCGTCCATGCCGGTGATGGAGGTCCATGAGGCGAAGGCCGGTCGCAGCGCCTTCGTGAGCGGATCTTCTTCCTGCTGTTGGGCAAAGGCGTGCAACTGCACCCGGGCCGGATCCACGTGCTGCAGCCAGGCCTGCAGGAAATAGCCCACGGGGTGGTTGCGCAGGTCGCCGCTGACCATCCCCACGCGCAGGGGCTGCCCCGGTGCGTGGGCTGGCGGGGCTGGCGCGCCGCCTGGGTCCGCGGCGACCTGCTGTGCGGCCGCGCCAAACGCCAGGGCCGCCTGCAGGCGAGCCTGGGCGCTGGCGCGGTCGCTGTAGTTCAGCGCCAGCAGCAGGTTGTTATGGGCGCCCAGATAGCCCGGGTCCAGCTGCAGCGCCTGCCGGTAACTGCAGATCGCCTCATCCAGCCGGCCCATGTCGCGCAGCACGTTGCCGTGGTTGCTGTGGATCTGCGCATGACCGGGCGCGTGGACGAGAGCCTCGCGATAGGCCGCGTCAGATTGCGCCAGATGTCCAAGATCATGCAGCGTGTTGGCCAGGTCGTTCCACAGCTCGGCTGAGCCGGGTTGCAGCGCCAGGGCCCGGCGGTAGGCGGCTGCGGCGGCGTGCATGCGTTGCTGCTCCCGCAGCAACCCGCCCAGCATGGCCAGGCGGTTGACGTTGCCGGGGTCAGCGGCTGCGGCCTGTTCGTAGCTGGCAATGGCTTCGTCAGGCTGCCGGGCCGCCAGCAGGATCCGTCCCAGATTGGCATGGGCGTGGGCATCGGTCGGTGCGAGTGCAACGGCTTTGCGGGCGCTTTGCAACGCGGGTGCCAATCGCCCCAGGGCCGCCAGTGTGTTGGCAAGGTTGGTGTGGGCCTCGGCGTCACCCGGCGCCAATTGCACCGCGCGTTCCTTGGCCGGCAGGGCCAGTTCGTGGCGATTCTGGCCGCTCAGTGCGGCGCCCAGCGCCTTCCATCCCACGTCCCACCCGGGATAGTCAGCGACAAGCCGTTTTGCAAGTGCTTCAAGCGGTTCAAAAGTGCGGGCTCTGAACAGGCCGGCGATCTGGCTGCCCAGCTGGCTTGCAACGTCCGGGGCCGGACGTGCGGAGTGTCCCGGCTGCACTACAGGATGCGGTTGAACCACAGCACCGACAGGCCAGCTGACACCAGCGCCAGCGCCGCAGCCACCAGCGCCAGAAGTCCGGCGATTTCAGTCTCTTTCTTTTCGACCGTGAGGCGCGAACTCAGGGTTTCGTACACCTTGTTCAGGTCGGCTGCGGTGCCGGCGTAGTAGTACTCGGCCTGGGTCTTGTTGGCGATGGTCTTGAGGGTCTCCTCGTCCAGCCGCACGCGCATGGACCAGCCTTCAAAGCCGATGGTTTCACCGTCCACCGTGCCGATGCCCACGGTGTACACGCGCACGCCGCGGTCGGCCGCCATCTTGGCGGCTTCCAGCGGGTCCACGCCGGTGGTGCGCTGGCCGTCGGTGAGCATGATGATGGCCGCCGACGTGTAGGAGCCGGGCGCGACGGGGGTGAATTCCTTCTTTTCCTTGGGGGGGTCGTTCAGCGAGCGGCCCGACGGACCAAAACGCTGCTGGCCCATCTGTTGAAGCTCGATGCCGGCGTCGGGGAACAGCGTGGCCAGCGAGATCACGATGGCATTGCCTGTGGCCGTGGCGCGCTGCAACTGGAAGCGGTCGATGGCCGTGACCAGGTCTTCACGGTTGACCGTGGGCAGCTGGGCCACCTGTGCCGAACCGGCAAATGCAACGATCCCGACCTTGACGTTGCGCGGCAGCTCGGCCAGGAATTTCTTGGCGGCCTCCTGGGCGGCGACCAGGCGGTTGGGTTGCACGTCGGTGGCCCGCATGCTGCCCGAAACATCCATGGCCAGGATGATGGTCTGCTGGCTGGACGGCAGCGTGATGACGGCCACCGGCCGTGCCGCGGCCACCAGCATCGCTGCAATGGCCAGCAGGAACAGCACCGGCGGGATATGCCGGCGCACCGCTTGCCCGGCACCCATGGCCTCTTTCACGATCGACAGCGACGCATAGCGCAGCGTGTTTTTCTTCTTGCGGCGCATGAGCCACACGTACAGCACCACCAGCAGCGGCACCGCCAGCAGCAGCCAGAGGAATTGGGGCCAGAGGAAATGCATAGGGTGTCCCAAGGTGTCAGGCAAGTGCCGCCGCAGAACCGGCTTTGCCGGGCTGCTGGGGGCGCCCCCTTGAGGGGGAGGCGTCGGAGGCGCCTCGGGGGTGGGTTGAAATATGGGTGGGCAGGCCACCTGCTGACAGCTGGCTGCGGCGCTTGCGCAGCTCGGTGAAGCGCATCACCGCGTCCACCAGGTCGCCGTCGGTGGACAGCTCCAGCGCGTCCACGCCGGCCGCCGCCAGCGCCTGGCGCAGGTCGGCCTCGCGCTGCGCGGCAATGCGCGAAAAGCGCCGGCGAAAGCCCGCGTCGTGCGTGTCCACCAGCACCTGCTCGCCCGATTCGGCGTCGCGCAGGGTGATCAGGCCCAGGTCGGGCAGGTCCAGTTCCAGGGGGTCGAGCAGGCGTACAGCCACCACCTCGTGGCGCTGCGCCAGCTGGCCCAGGGGCTTTTCCCAGCCCGGTTCGCTGATGAAGTCCGACACGACAAACACGGTGCTTCGGCGCTTGATGGTGCTGGCGGCTGATTGCAGCAGTTCGTGAAGGCGCGTGCTGCTGGCGCCGGCATAGTCGGGCCGCTGCTGTATGCGGTGCAACAGGTGCAGCACCTGGCCGCGTCCGCTGCGCGCGGGTATCACCGTGTCCACTCCGGTGCCATACAGCATGGCACCGACTCGGTTGCCGTGGCCGGTGAGCAGGCGCGCCAGCGTGGCGACAAACTCGGCCGACACCTGTTGCTTGCGCTGATCGCCCGAGCCGAAATCGATGGACGGGCTCAGGTCCAGCAGGAACCAGGCCGCCATTTCGCGGTCTTCGGTGAACACGCGTACATGGGGGGATTGCATTCGCGCCGTCACATTCCAGTCGATGTGGCGCACGTCATCATGCAGCTGGTACTCACGCAGGTCCGCCAGGTCCAGGCCGGCGCCGCGCATCAGCGTGCGGTAGTCTCCCTGCAGCAGGCCGTCCAGCCGGCGGATGACGGTCCATTCCAGCCGCCGCAGCACCTGATCGGCATTGCCGGCCGGACGCTGGACCGCGGGCGGCTGTTCAGGGGCTGTGCGGGCAGTTTTGCGGAAGAACATGGCGCAGGGGCTTTCAGCCGTGGATCAGGCGTAGATTTTCTGCGGCTCCAGCGCCAGTTTCTCGTGCTCCAGCGGCTTGGCCGGGGCAGGGATCTTGGCCATGATCTTGCTGATGAGCGTATCGGGCGTGAGGCCTTCGGACAGGGCCTCGTACGACAGCACCACGCGATGGCGCAGCACGTCGGGTACCAGATCGGTCATGTCTTCGGGCAGCGCATATGTGCGCCCACGCAGCATGGCCAGTGCCCGCGCGCCTTCGGTCAGGTTGATGGTGGCCCGGGGGCTGGCGCCGAAGGTGATGAACCTGTTCACGTCCTTGATGCCGTGCTTTTCGGGGTTGCGGGTAGCCGACACCAGTTTCACCGCGTACTGCACCAGCGACGGGTCCACATAGACCTGGCGACAGGCCGACTGCAGCGCGGCCAGCTGCTCGGTCGTGGCCACGGCTGTGACGTCCACCGCCGGCCCGGTCACCCGGCTGACGATGACGAATTCTTCCTCGTCGGTGGGATAGTCCACCAGCACTTTCATCATGAAGCGGTCCACCTGGGCTTCGGGCAGGGGGTACGTGCCTTCGGTCTCGATCGGGTTCTGCGTGGCCATCACCAGGAACGGGCTGGGCACCTTGTGCGTTTCGCCGGCAATCGTCACCTGCCGCTCTTGCATCACTTCCAGCAGCGCACTTTGCACCTTGGCTGGCGCGCGGTTGATTTCGTCGGCCAGCAGCAGGTTGGTGAACACCGGACCCAGCGACGTGCTGAAGTCGCCAGTCTTCTGGTTGTAGATTCGCGTGCCCACCAGGTCAGCCGGCACCAGGTCGGGCGTGAACTGGATGCGTTTGAACTGCCCGCGCACCGTATTGGCCAGTGTCTTGACGGTGAGCGTCTTGGCCAGGCCCGGCACGCCTTCGACCAGCAGGTGACCCTGGGCCAGCATGGCCACCATGACGCGCTCGAGAAAGCGGTCCTGGCCCACGACCACACGCTTGACCTCGTAAAGAATCTGCTCCATCAGCTGGGCGGTGGCGTTGTCCTGGGGGGTGGGCGTGTCCATGCGTCGTTGTCTTTCAGGCTCGGGGTTGGAACATCAGAAGGGGGGCAGACCGGCCGCGCTGGCGGCGTTTTCGATCGGCACGGCAAATCCGATGCCAATGAAGGTGCGTGCCGAGGTGGGGTTGAGGATGGCGGTCACAATGCCCACCACCTCGCCGTCCATGGTGACCAGCGGGCCGCCCGAATTGCCGGGGTTGGCGGCTGCGTCAAACTGGATGAGGTTGGTCATTTCCTGCTTGCCCTCGGGCGATCGGAAGGCCCGTTTGAGGCCCGAGACCACGCCGGCCGACGTAGACGGGCCGATGCCGAACGGAAAGCCCACGGCCACCACCTGGTCGCCGGGCTGCAGGTCGGCGGTAGAGCGCATGGTGGCGGCGATCAGGTCATCAGGAATCTTGCTGGCCTGCAGCACGGCCAGGTCGTTCTCGACCTGCACGCCGGTGATGCGGGCCTCGGCCTCAAGGCCGTCAGAGAAGGTGACCTTGATCCGGTCGGCGCCGCTGACCACATGCAGGTTGGTCAGGATGATGCCCTTGTCCACAATGACCACGCCCGTGCCCACACCGTGCTCGATTTCCTCGTCTTCAGGCCTGGCGTCCTTCAGGGCCGGGCTGGCCGGCGCCCTGGCCGCGGGCTTGGCCCTGGATGCATCCTTGAGGCTGCTTTTCTTGACATAGCTGACCACCCGCACCACGGACGGACGGATGTTTTCCGCCGCACGCGCAGCGGCCGACGGCAGGTTGGTGGTGGTGAGCGTCTTGAGGACGGCGGCGTTGATGTCTTCCTGGGTGATGCGGCGCTGGCCGGGACGCAGCGCGAGTGACAGGGCCAGCACCAGCAGCAGCGCCAGTACCGCTATGGCAGCCCACAGGGCGCGGGGACTGGCGGCAAAGGCTCGCAGGCGTGAGGGGCGGGCCGCGACGGCTGGCGCTGTGGCCATGGCCGGCCCGGAGGTGGTGGGCGCCTGCTGGGGACGCTCGGAACGGCTGTAGAGGGCAGGCCTGCGCATCGGTTCACCTGTGACACTGCGACGAAGAAACGGGGGAAGCGAAAACACACGGTATCACGCTTTGCCGCGACATGCACGGCCTTCGCGGCCATACGCCGGTACCGCCTTGGGGCATCATCGGCGCATGACGTTCTGGATCGACACCCATTGCCACCTGGACGCCCCGGAACTGGCCGCCGATCTGGTTTCCGTGCGTCAGCGCGCCGCGGCGGCCGGCCATTTTGAGAACGTTCGCATGCTGGCGCACCAATTCGGTGACAGTTATGCGTTGGGCATCCACCCGCTGTACACGCCGCAGGCCCGGGACAGCGACCTGGCCGTTCTGGATGCTGCGCTCGCCCGTCATGCGAATGACCCGCGGCTGGTCGCGGTGGGCGAGATCGGGCTGGACTATTTTGTGCCGGGGCTGGACGACGCCCGCCAGCAGCATTTCTACCGTGAACAGTTGCGGCTGGCGCGCAAGCATGGGCTGCCTGTGATCGTGCACGTGCGCCGCTCGGCCGACCAGCTGCTCAAGCACTTGCGAGACCTTCCGGTGACCGGAGGCATTGCCCACGCCTTCAATGGCAGCCTGCAACAGGCCAGGGCCTTTGTCGCCCTGGGGTTCAGGCTGGGTTTTGGCGGGACGGTGACTTTCGAGCGGGCACTGCAGATCCGCCGGCTGGCCACCGAACTGCCGCTGCAGGCACTGGTGATGGAAACCGATTCGCCAGACATTGCGCCGCAATGGCTCTACCGCACGGCGCAGCAGCGCTCAACTGGCGAATCACAGGGGCGCAATGAACCCGCAGAACTGCCGCGCATTGCACAAACAGTGGCGCAGTTGCGCGGCGTGTCGTTGACGGAACTGGCGCAGGCCACCACGCGCAATGCCTGCCTGGCGCTGCCGCGGCTGACGGCGCTTGTACCGCAGTTTTGAGGCCACAATCGGTCTCCTGAATGATGGCTGTTCCTGACCTGTCCCTGCCCACCGAGCCCATGCGCCCCACCCGGCTGCAGGGCCTGGCCCCTGTGGCGTCGCCTGCAACCGTGCTGCTGTTGCTGGGCAGCTTCCCCGGTGCGCGGTCTCTGGCGGAAGGCCAGTACTACGCGCATCCGCAGAATCATTTCTGGCGCATCCTGCAGGCCGTCTGGCCTGCCGAGCCGCTGCCAGTTGACAGCTATCCGTGCCGGCTGGACTGGCTGCTGGCGCACGGGCTGGGCCTGTGGGATGTGTATGCGTCCTGCGAACGGCAGGGCAGTCTGGACACCAGCATCCGCAATGCCCAGGTCAACGACCTGGCGGGTCTGGCGCGCCGACTGCCGCGGCTGGCGGCCGTGGCTCACAACGGTGGCGAAAGCTTCAGGCAAGCGCGCCATGTCGGCGGCCTGGGCCTGCCGGTGCACAAGCTGCCCAGCAGCAGTCCGGCCAATGCTTCCTGGCGTTTTGAACGCAAGCTGGCGGCCTGGCGTGAAGTGTTTTTGCAGTACGGACTGGTGTGATGGCACGAAAAACCAGCCCCGCGGCGACTCTGCCGGAAGTCAATTTCTCCGACTATGGCGACACCCGCTACCTGCACCTGGGCACGGAGTGGGTGCAAGGCTCCATGAAGCTGGACGCACCGTATGACATTGACCTTGAATATGTGCAGCGCATGATGGCCTGGCTGCTGTTTGTGGACCCGGCCACGGTGGCCAGGCGCCATGCCATGCAGCTGGGCCTGGGCGCCGCGTCGCTCACCAAGTTCTGCCACAAGAAACTTCGCATGAAAACCACCGCCATCGAACTGAATCCTCAGGTGGTGGCGGCCTGCCGCCTGTGGTTCAAGCTGGCCGCGGATGACGCCCGGTTGTCGGTGGTCCTGGGCGATGCGGCCGAAGTGGCCGCTCATGAGCACTGGCGCGGACAGATTGATGCATTGCAGGTGGATCTGTACGACCACGAGGCGGCCGCACCGGTACTGGACAGCGAGGCGTTTTACGCCGACTGCCGCAAACTGCTGACGGACGATGGCCTCATGACCGTGAACCTGTTTGGCCGATCGTCCAGCTATGACAAGAGCTTGCGCAAGATTGCCGCCGCCTTCGGGGACGACGCCGTCTGGGCATTCAAGCCGACCCGCGAAGGCAACACCGTGGTGCTGGCCCAGCGCACCGCCACGGCGCCCAAGCGTCCCTGGCTTGTGCAACAGGCCGAAAGCATACAAACTCGCTGGGGCCTGCCCGCGCCCAAATGGCTGCGGGTTTTCAAGCAGATTTCATGAACGCTGCCACCAAGACATCATCTCTTGCCAAGACTGCCCACCGCGGCCCGCTGAATCTGCAGCACCTGGTGGAGTGGCTCAACGCCGACGGCATGATTTCCGCCGAAGAAGCCCAACGCACGATCGCGCGATGCGCCCAGGTCGCCAGCGCCCAGCACCCGCTGGTGCGGCTGGCCAGCGTGGCCATGCAGCGCCAGGTTGACGGCAAGCCGCTGGACATCGAGATGCTGACGCTGTGGCTGGCGGGACGCTCGGGGCTCGAGTACCTGCGGATCGACCCGCTGAAGGTGGATGTGGGCAAGGTGGCCGACACCATGAGCGCGGCCTATGCCGAGCGCCACCGTGTGCTGCCCGTACAGGTAACCTCCAAGGAAGTGGTTGTGGCCACCGCCGAGCCTTTCCTGACCGACTGGGTGGACGAAGTCGAGCGCCAGTCGCGCCGGGGCGTGCGCCGCGTGATGGCCAGTCCGCAGGACATCCACCGCTACACGGCCGAGTTCTTTGCGCTGGCCAAGTCGGTTCGCGCGGCCCAGAAGAGCGGCGGCAATGCCGGCGCGGCCAGCTTTGAGCAGCTGGTGGAGCTGGGCAAGACCAACAAGCAGCTGGACGCCAACGACCAGGGCGTGGTGCAGGTGGTCGACTGGCTGTGGCAGTACGCCT
>CAZUJD010000090.1:0-10752 GCA_964620025.1 uncultured Ramlibacter sp.
GGCATGCGCGAGATGCTGGTGGAACAGAACGACGTGTTCTATTACGTCACCCTCATGAACGAGAACTACGGCCAGCCGGATTTGCCTGCGGGGGTGGAGGCCGACGTGGTGCGCGGCGGCTACCGTTACGGTGTGTTTGGTGAAGGCGCGCCGCAGGTCACGCTGCTGGGCTCGGGCGCGATCCTCACCGAGGTGATCAAGGCCGCGCAGCAGCTGGCGGCCGAGGGCGTGGCCTGCGAGGTGCTGAGCATCACCAGCTGGAGCGAGCTGGCCCGCAACGGCGGCTACGCGTCGCAGTTGCTGCAGGGCACGGCACCCATCGTGGCGGCCAGCGACTATGTGCGCGCGGTGCCCGAAAGCATCCGCCAGCATGTGCCGCACGGACGCCGCTACACCACGCTGGGCACCGACGGGTTCGGCCGCAGCGATACGCGGGCAGCGCTGCGCGGCTATTTCGGGGTGGACGCGGCGCGCATTGCCGAAACGGCCCGGTCGATGGCCGCTTCCAGTGCGCTCCAGTCCACCGGCTTGGTCAGGTAGCCGTCCAGCCCGGCATCGGTCAGGGCGTCGCCTGGCTCCACCGGGTTGGCCGACAGCGCAATGATGGGCAGGGTGCCGGCAGGGGCGTGCCGGGCGCGGATCTCACGGGTGGCGGCCCGGCCGTCCAGCTCGGGCATCTGCATGTCCATCAGCACCACGTCGAACCGGCCGCCGGCTACGGCCTGCACCGCCAGCAGGCCGTTTTCCACGGCGGTGACCTGGTGGCCAATGCGCTGCAGCATGGCGGTGATCATGAAGCGGTTGACCGGGTTGTCTTCCGCCAGCAGGATGTGCGCCCGCCCCGGGGTGCCAGGCAGGCTGTCGGGTGTGCCGTCGGCCAGGGCCGGTTCGCTCTGCTCTACTGCAACGCTGAACGAAAAGACGCTGCCTTTGCCGGCCTCGCTTTGCACGGTGATCGCCCCGCCCATGGCCTGCACCAGGTGTTTGCAAATGCTCAGGCCCAGTCCGGTGCCGCCGAAGCGGCGTGTGGTGGACGCATCGGCCTGGGTGTAGGCCTCAAACAGGCGCGACAGCTGCGCCGGTGTCATGCCGATGCCCGTGTCGCTGACGCTGAAATCCAGCGTGATGCGGTCTGCGTCTGCCGTTGCGCGGCAGCGCAACGCCACCTGGCCGTCGCGGGTGAACTTGATGGCGTTGCCCAGCAGGTTGTACAGCACCTGGCGCAGCCGCGTGGGGTCGCCGCGCACAAAGCCCGGCAGGCCTTGTGCGTCGATGTCCAGCTGGTTGTTGCGGGCCTGGGCGCTGGGCTGCATCAGCGCGGCCACTTCGCGGATCAGCGCGGCCGGGGCGAAGTCGATGTGTTCCAGTTCCAGCTTGCCCGCGTCGATCTTCGAGTAGTCCAGCACGTCGTTGACCAGCACCAGCAGTGATTGCGCCGACGAGCGCAACATGCCCAGTTGCTCGCGCAGGTCCTTGGGCAGGCGTCCGTCCCGCAGCATCAGGTCTGCAAAACCCAGAATGCCGGTCATGGGCGTGCGCAGCTCGTGGCTCATCATGGCCATGAACTGCGATTTGGCCACGCTGGCGCGCTCGGCCTCTTCCTTGGCCTGGGTCAGCCGGGCCATCACGCTGGCCACCGCCAGCGGCGCCACGGCAGCCAGCATCAGCCCCAGCCGCAGCGACGCCATGGCGTGCTCGGGGTAGGGCACCGTGGCCATCGTCAGCCAGCCGGCCGATACGGCCACCAGCATCCAGGTGCCGAACAGGAGGGCCAGCACGCTGGTGGCAAAGAAGTTGTAACGCAGCGCGCACCACAGCAGCGCCGGCAGGGGGAAGCCCAGCGCGCCGGGGCCACCAATGAGCAACGTGGCCGCCAGCGATGCCACCAGCGTCCACGCGGGCACAGCGGTGCTGGTGAGCGATCGCCTGGCCAGCCGGCGCAGACGTCCGGCGGCGCCGGCCCAGCCTGTCCAGCGCGGCGCTGTCAGCACCACCGGCAGCACCACCATGTAGTTCACCAGCTCGGCAGTGAACCAGTGCACTGCGCCACTGACCGGATCGCGGTTGAACAGCAGGGGCTCCAGCACAAAACCCAGTGCGGCTGCCACGACGGCAATGCCGGCGCAGACCAGCAGCAGCCGCAAAACGGACAGGGGCCGGCTCAGCTTGTGGTCACCGGCCTGCAGCCGCGAGAACATCCACAGGCCCGCCAGCACCTCCACCAGGTTGGCCGCGGTCAGCCACAGTGTGATGTGCCAGTCACCACCGGTAGCCAGATCGGCCGCCACGAAGGCGACGGTGGCTGCAGACCATCCCGCCAGTGATGCCCGGCGGCGGTCACGGACCATCAGGCCCAGCAGCAGGGCGTTGGCCGGCCAGAAGCTGGCCAGCAGGCCCAGGGGGCGTGTGAAGATGCCAAACAGCGCCGCGGCCAGCACGGCGGCGCCCACCACCAGTGCAACAGACATCGCACGCGCAGGTGAAGTGATCGGGTCCAGTGGGCTCGCGCGTGTCATTCTTATAGGGTCGCTTCGCCCCCGGATGGTGCCAGAAACCGGTCAGAAGGTGCCGCAAATCCCCCGTCCCGGGCGGGGGCAGCACCAGAATCACGCCTTCATCTGTGGATATGGCGCAACCTGGCGTGAACAAATTCCGGTTCTTGGGGCCGCTTATGGCGCCGAAGCCCAGAAGCTCTCCCGGGCCTTGATCAGGGCCAAGGTGGGCGCGGGAACCGGTGGCGGCGGGGGCGGGTTCAGCCGGGGCTCCTTGCTCAGCGGGTCCTGCTTCTCGGGCGGGTAGTTCACGCCGGGCTTGATCATGAGGTTGTGCTCAGGCCCGCCTTTCCAGCTGTCGGGGAAGGTCGTCGTCCAGAACCGCCAGTCGGGCCACGTCATCTCTTGCCGGAGCACGGGTCGAACGGGTGCACTCACCCGCGTGTGGATTACCTTGCCGTCGGCCACGGTGACTTCCACATGGGTGCCCACATTGGCCCGTCCGGCCAGGGCGATGCTGTTGTTGTTGGTGGCGGAACGGATCGTGTTGTCGGCCACTTTTTCGTTCCAGACCTTGAGCGCAGCTTCGTAGTCGCGCCACTCGTCGCTGGAGTTCCCGTCCCGCCGGGGCGAGCGCAGCCAGGCCTTGGCCTGGTCCCGGGTCAGCTTTTCCACGGGCACCCATTTGTTGAATCCAACCAGGGGCGTCACAAGGACGGAATGCCCCTGCATGGCTGCGCTCCAGCGGAAGTACAGCAAGCACCCGCCGCCCCAGCTGGATGGCGTGGCCAGGCGTTGAGCGTGAAAAACGCCGCGGCTTGCGCACACTTCGCAATCCCGCTCCTGCCACATGCGGTCCCACAGCGTGGGATGAAAGCAGGACTGCAGCCGCAGCCATTCGACTTCGAGCCGCCGGTCGTTGTACCGGCGCCAGGCTTGCAGCGCGGCCTTGCGCGCCTGAACAAGCTGGCGGGCCTCATGCATCACGGTGTCGTAATGGGCGCCTGCCGGGCGCTGCGGGGCGGACCATCGGCCCAGCAGCCCGGCGTCCTCGACGGGCAGCCGGCCCATCTGGCCGCAACGCCAGCACTCGGCTTCCAGGTACAGCTTGTCTGCTTCTTGCTGCATCTGGCTGTGCTCACGCGTCAGCGCTTCCCAGCGCATGCCAGATGTCTGCGCCAGTGTGCGCAGGTGGGTGGCCGCCGCAAGCACCGTGAGATCGATACTCTCCTGCCGCGCGATGCTCTCGCGCTCCCTCTGCTGGGCGAGCATCAGCTCCATCAGCCGGCGCTGGCGGTCGGCCTCCTGCCGCGCGGCGGCAGCCTGGACCTGCTGCTGGGCCTGCTCGGCCAGCGCCCGGGCCATCCGCTCGGCTTCCGGGTCGTCCACCACGTCCCACTCGGCCCCCAGGGCCTGGGCCTGTTGCACGGAGACGGCTGCTGCTTTCAGATCCTGGGATGGGCGGCGGAATTCCTCGACTTTCGCGGGCGCGGCTCTGGTTCTGAAGAAATCGAGAAAGGACATGAATCTGCGGCAGCGGCCTGGACACCCAAGGGGCAGTAGGAAGCAGAAATGCTAGCAAAGCCGTTTGCCCCGGCCATTAAGATGTTCCCTATGGCTACTCCTTCGCGCTTCTGGGCCGACCTGACGACCCGAGACTTTTCCGGGCTCGACCCGGTGACGACCGTGGCCGTGCTGCCCGTGGCCGCCACCGAACAGCATGGCCCGCATCTGCCGCTGTCCGTGGACCAGGCGCTGGCCGATGGCGTGGTGGCCGCCGCCCTGCCGCACCTGCCCGCGGACCTGCCCGCACTGTTTTTGCCGACCCAGGCCGTGGGCTACAGCCCCGAGCACACGGCCTTTGCCGGCACGCTCACACTGTCGGCGCCCACCGTGATCGCGCTATGGACCGAGCTGGGCGAGAGCGTGGCGCGCGCCGGTGTCAAAAAGCTGGTGCTGTTCAATTCGCATGGCGGCCAGGTCAGCCTGATGGACATCGTGGCGCGCGAGCTGCGCAACCGCTGCGGGCTGATCGTCTACAGCACCAGCTGGTACAGCCTGCCGCTGGGTGACGAGGTCACCGGCCTGTTCAGCGCCGACGAGCACCGCTTTGGCGTGCATGCAGGCGAGATCGAAACGTCGATGATGCTGGCGCTGTGCCCGCAACGTGTGCGCATGGAACAGGCGCAGGATTTTCATTCCACTTCACGCGACCGCGCGGCGGCCTACCCGGTGCTGGGCAACGGCAAGAGCGCCAAGCTCGGCTGGGCCATGCAGGACTACAACCCCGACGGTGCGGCCGGCAATGCGGCTGCCGCCACCGCGCAAAAGGGCCGCGTGGTTGTGGACGCTGCGGGCCGCCAGCTGGCCGCGCTGCTGCAGGAGGTGTCGGCGCTGCCGCTGTCCACCGTGGCCGGCAACAAAGATGCGCCATCCGTGAAATAGGTTGTTGTCATTTCGCCAACCCGCCGTGCGTTCGCGGGTTGTTTGTGAGCCGCGTCACAGCGCGAATCGGCATGGCCTCCTAAACTGGCAGTCAGCAGAAAGGAGAGCCACCATGTTCAAACCCGTCCAGACCCAACCCGTCCTGATGCCGCGCAACCCGGTGGCTCCTGTGACCTATTCGCGTTTTGCGTTCTGGCAGCCGCGCGCCATCCAGCCCGCTGCGCGCCCGGCACTTGCCGACCAGCCCGACCTGGCCCAGCGCGTGCGCGAAACCGGCGAGTGGTGATTACACGTACTCGATGCCGGTGGACGCGAGGCCGACGAGATTGATGTTGGTCGCGTTGAAACTGGTGTCGGCCGCCAGGACGCCCAGCGCGGCCTGCGACATGGCGCCGCTGTCCAGCAGTCCCTTGTAGAGCGCCAGATCGGCCGCGCCCGGCGCGGTACCGATCACATTGGTGTACAGAAGGTTGACCACCGCGGTGTTGCTGGCGCCATTGCCCAGCCTGGCGGCCAGCGCGGCCTGCATGAGTGCGGTGTAGCTCGTGCCCGCGTCCAGCAGCTGCAGCCCGATGCCCACGTACTGTTTGTTGGCCAGGCCTTCCCGGCCGAACACCGCGCCCAGGATCCTGGCTGTGGTGCCGGCGTTGCCGCTCAGGTCCAGTGCCACAGACTTGTCGCTGAATTTCAGCCGCTCGACGCTGCTCAGGGTGTCGGTGCCTTCGGTGCTGCTGCTGACCGTGGTGGTGGTGCTGCTGCGCAGCAGGGTGTAGTTGGCGCGGGCACCATTGAAAACGGCTGTGTCAATGCCTGCGTTGCCCACCAGCGTGTCGGCACCTGCCGTTGCGGTAAGCACCAGCGGCAGACCCAGGGGTGCCAGCGCCACGGTCTTGTCGGAAAAGCTCAGGTACTCCACGCCGCGCAGCAGGTCGGTACTGGCGCGGCCCGTGCCGGTGTCGGTGACCGTGACCAGACCGTCGGCGCGCACCGTCACGCTGTACTGGTCGCTGCGGCCCAGGAAGACCACGCGGTCAGTGCTGCCGCTGCCCCCGGTGATGCTGGCGTTGGGGGCGCCGGCAGCAATGGCCTGGCCGGTGTACCACTCCTTGAGGCTCACCGCCGCCGCCTTGCCCCGTACGTCAAAGTCGGTTGCAGCGTTGGCCAGGTACTGGGCGTAATTGGCGTCCGTCGATCCCAGGGCGCCCTTGTACACCGACCAGGCGTTCATGCCGCGGAACCAGTTGTCGCCAGCCTTGGCATTGGCGTCGGCAAAGGCGGTCAGGAACGACTCGTACAGCCATTGCTGCTGTTGCGTGTCGGGCACCTTGACCCCGGGGCCGGCACCAGCCGGATTGTTGACCACGCCCTTGAAGGACATGCCGCCGAACTCGCTGAAGTACACCGGCTTGCCATACTGGACGGACACGGCCCGCAGCGCTGCGGGCAGATCCACCGGCGGCGCTGTGGTGTCTTCGGCCGAAATGCGGTTGGCATACCAGCCGGCCAGGACTTCCGCGTAGGTCGGGTTGGGGTTGGATGTCAGCGGGTAATAGGCGCTCACGCCGATCATGTCCAGCAGGCCCCAGAACGGTACCTGGTCCACGCCGTAACCGTAGGTGCGCTGGATCACGCCATAGGCGTCATATGTGACAAGCCCGCTGTAGGCGGCGCGCACGGCCTGGATCACGGATGTCCAGGGTTGAAGGTAGGCCGCGGTGTCCAGTCCCGAGTTTTCGGTGCCGATGACCACCATGTGGGCGCCGATCTGCTGTGCCAATGTGGCGACCTGGCCCATGTAGGTCTTCCACTGGTTGAAATACGCATTGGCGTCAAAGCCGCTGCCAATCGTATGGATGTTGATGTTGTCCGGCGCCGCCAGCTGGGTGGCCTGTGTCTGGGGCTTGAGAATGACTTTCAGGCCCAGGCTCTGGGCGATGGCGCTGACGGTGCGGATTTCGTCCAGCGATGGCTGTGCCATGGGAACGAAAGCCGAATAGGCGGGAAAGGAACCCAGGAATTCGCCGGTCTTTTCATTGACCGGTACACCCCAGCCGATGGTGACGGTGTTGAAGCCCAGGTTCTTGTAGTCCTGGAATACCTGGCGGGTGCTGGTGGTGTTGACAGCGCCCGGGACGACGCTGAAATACTGGATGGACTGGATATCGAAGGTGCTGGCCATGACATCGCGCTGCATCGGCGCTGGATTGGGACCTTCGCAAGCTTACCGTGGCGGGCCACGCGGTCCAATCCCATGAAATGGTGAACAGGAGCAACCGACCTCGACCCTGGTACTACAGCGAGTCCAGCAACCGGCGCAACCCGTCACCCGCTCCTGCAGCGTCGCCCATCTGCGCGCGCACGATCGCGCCGTCAACCGCCAATGCCGCAGCCTGGGCTCTGGCCGTCTGCTGCGTGCCGGCCGGCAGCAGGTCGGCAATCACGTCCACCATGTCCTGCTTGTGGCGGGCCGCCACCTGGATCACGCCGCCCACGCTGGCGCCCAGTTCGGTCACGGCGTTGATGAATGCGCAGCCGCGAAAGGCGGGGTCGGCAAACCATTCGGCCATGGCCCCCGCCAGTGGCGCCAGACCGCCACCGGGCGCGGCGCCATGGCGGCCCAGCGCGTCCACGAACCAGGCCATCCAGCGTTCGTGCCGGTAGTCCAGAAAGGCGCGCACCAGGTCGTCCTTGGCGGCAAAGTGCCGGTAGAACGTGAGCTTGGCCACGCCCGACTGCGCAATGATGCGGTCCACGCCGGAGGCACGGATGCCGTCTCGGTAGAACAGGTCGTGTGCGGTAACCAGGATGCGGTCGCGCGCGCTCAGGGTGGCCAGGTCCATGGGGCATTGTAGACAGGGTTGTCTACCTTGTGGCAAAGTAGACAGCTCTGTCTACCTGCAAGGAATGCCCATGGACGCAAAACCTCCGCTGCCCCCGTTCACCGCCGAGACCGCGGCGCAAAAGGCCCGCATGGCCGAAGACGCCTGGAACAGCCGCGACCCCGACCGCGTGGTGCAGGTCTATACCGAAGACACCATCTGGCGCAACCGCGCCGAATTCCCGGTGGGCCGCGAGCAGGTGCGCGGCTTCCTGCAGCGCAAATGGGCGCGCGAGCTGGACTACCGGCTGATCAAGGAGGTCTGGGCCTTCACAGGCAACCGCATCGCGGTGCGCTTTGCCTATGAGTGGCACGACGACTCGGGTCACTGGTACAGGAGCTACGGCAACGAGAACTGGGAGTTCAATGCCCAAGGCTACATGCAGCGGCGCTTTGCCAGCATCAACGACATGCCCATGGCGCAGGCCGACCGCAAGTTCCACTGGCCGCTGGGCCGCCGCCCGGACGACCACCCCGGTCTCAGCGACCTGGGGCTGTAGCCGGCGAGGGCGACACCAGCGATTCAGCCAGGTAGTCGACAAAGGCGCGCACCCGCGCCACGTGCTGGCGACCGGGCAGGATCAGCGCCGACAGCGGCTGGGGGTCGTCGTCGTACTGGCCGGCCAGCACCGGCACCAGCTCGCCGGACGCCAGGGCCTGTTCGCCCAGAAAATCGCCCAGCCAGACAATGCCCATGCCCGCTACCGCCAGGTCCAGCAGCAGGTTGGCGCTGTCGGCGCGGACAGTGCCACTCACAGGCACCGGCAGGTGGCGCCCGTCCTGGCGCAGGGGCCACTGGGCCAGTCGCGCAAAGCCCTTGAGCAGCAGGCAGTTGTGCTGCAGCAGGTCCAGCGGTGTGCGCGGCGTGCCGCAACGGGCCAGGTAGGCGGGGCTGGCCGCCATCACACGTCGCACCGTGCCCAGGGGTTTGAGGATCAAACCGCTGTCGTCCAGCGGGCCCACGCGGATCGTCACGTCGATCTGGGCGGCCTCGGGGTCGATGCGCTGGTCGGTTACGCCCAGTTCCAGCGTCACGCCGGGGTAGCGTGCGTGAAAGCCCGGCAGCAGCTGCGCCAGGCGGTAACGGGCAAACGCGGTGCCCGTGTTCACCCGCAGCAGTCCCTGCACGCGGCCGCGGCTGGCCGCCAGCTCGGCCTGGCCAGCGGCCATGGCGGCCAAGGCGGCCCGCGCGTGTGGCAGGTAGGCCTCGCCTTCCTGTGTGAGCACCAGGCGGCGGGTGGAGCGCGCCAGCAGTTTCACGCCCAGCTGGGTTTCCAGACGGGTCACGATGCGTGCGGCGGCCGACGCCGTGATGCCACCGGCCAGGCCCGCGGCCGCAAAGGTGCCCAGGTCCACCGTGTTCACAAAGACAGTCAGTACATCCTCGGTTTGCATGAGGCTATTGTGACCATTTTGGTCTCAATAGGTGACCGAATGATGGGTTTATCTGCGAACGATGCGTGAATAGACTGCCACTTACCTTCACTGCTGACTGGACCGAACCATGCCGCTTGCCCGACTTTCCGTTCCCGCCCACCTGAGCCAGGCCCGCGTGGCCGCGCTGGCCGATGCCGTCCACGGCGCCCTGGTGGCCACCTGCAACGTGCCGGTGGACGACCGCTTCCAGCTGGTCACGCGCTTTGCGCCCGAGGCGATGATCCTCAACCCGACGTTCCCCAATGTGCAGCGCACACCCGACGCCTGCGTGGTGGAGATCACCTTCCTGCAGGGGCGCAGCGACGCCCAGAAGGCGGCGTTGTACCGGCACCTGGCCGACGCCGCCGTGCGCGGTGGATTCGTAGGTGACGACATCCTGGTGGCGCTGACCGAAAACGGTCCCATGAACTGGTCCATGGGCCGGGGGGAGCCCTTTGCAGCCAGCCATGTCCTGGCCGCCGCCCATGCCTGACGCACAGGTCAGTGCACCAAACTGGCACAGGCATTGCTTGCACCAAATGCATGCATACCGCCGTTCATGCCGACGCCCTGCGCCTGACGGGCACACCGCCCGCCGCCGCGGACCCCTTGTGGCAGCACCAGCTGGGGCTGCTGCTGGAGTCCACCGGCGAAGGCATCTTCGGCATCGACCTGGACGGCCACTGCATGTTCATCAACCGGGCCGGCGCACGCATGCTGGGTTTTGAGCCGGCCGACGTGCTGGGCCACAACATGCACGAGCTCACCCACCATTCGCATGCTGATGGTTCGCACTACCCCGACACCGACTGCCCGATCTTCAATGCCTTTCGCCAGGGGTTGCCCTGCCGGATTGATACCGAGGTGTTCTGGCGTCGCGACCGCAGCGCGTTCGCCGTCGAGTATTCCAGCCATCCCATCATGGACGGCGCCCAGGTGCGTGGCGCGGTCATCACCTTTGTGGACATCACCGAGCGCAAACGCGCTGCCGATGCGCTGCAAAAAGCCAAGGACGAGCTGGAGCTGCGCGTGGCCGAGCGCACGCGCGAGCTGTCGGTCGCACTGGGCCAGCTGCGCGAGCTGGCCGCCTATTCAGAGGGGGTGCGTGAGGACGAACGCACCCGCATCGCACGCGAGGTGCACGACGAGCTGGGCAGCCTGCTGGTGGCGCTGAAGATGGACGTGAACTGGCTGGACAAGCGCCTGGGCGAGCAGCAGTCGCGCGAGGCACAGGCCGCCCAGGACATGCGCGAGCGCATGCGCAGCAAATGCCAGAACATGAGCCGCCTGATCGAAAACGCGGTGGACAACGTGGGCCGCATCATCACCGACCTGCGCCCCAGCATCCTGGACCACCAGGGACTGTGGGCCGCGCTGGAGTGGCAGGCCCAGGAGTTCGTGCAGTCCGCCGAACTGGTACTGGACTGGCGCATGAACGTGGACGATGCCCCCGAGCTGCCCGAGCCTGCAGCCATGGCGGTGTTCCGCATCTTCCAGGAGATGCTGTCCAACGTGGGCCGC
>CAZUJD010000091.1:0-2728 GCA_964620025.1 uncultured Ramlibacter sp.
CGTGGGCCGTTCGCGCAGCGCCGCCAGCAACCTGCTGCGCCTGCTGAACCTGGCCGATCCGGTGCAGACCATGCTGATGGCGGGTGACATCGACATGGGACACGCCCGTGCGCTGCTGGCGCTGGAGCGTGCCGCCCAGATCACGGCGGCCAACCAGATTGCCGCGAAGAAGATGTCGGTGCGCGAAGCAGAAAGCCTGGTCAAGAAGCTCAGCGCCGAATTCAACCTGGTCTCGCCCAAGCCCAAGAAGGAAAAGTCGCGCGACCTCAAGCGGGTGGAAGAAGAGCTGTCTGACCTGTTGACGGCCGAGGTCGAGGTGCGCGTGAAAAAGCGCGTGAAGCGCCACGGCCGGGTCGAAGAGATGGGCGAGCTGGCCATCCAGTTTGGCTCGCTGGAAGAACTGAATGGGCTGATCGACAAGCTACGGGCATAAATCACCAGAAGCAGTACATATTTCTTCTTACAATTGGCATGCCGCAATAGGCGGTTTTGCTTAATTCAAGGAGAAATATCTGATGTTGAAAGCTGTATTGGCCGGAACCGCTGTTCTGGCAATGCTGGGTGGCTGCGCCACGCCGGAGGTGGTGCAATCCAAACAGGCCCGCGACAGCGAGATGACCTGTACCCAGCTCAAGTCCGCGTACGCCGAAGCAATGGATCTTGAAACCAAGGCGCGAAAGGAACGCGGCGTCACCGGGACCAACGTCGCTGCGGCCCTGTTCTTCTGGCCCGCCATGATTGGCACCTACAAGAACACCGAAGAAGCCATCGACGCCGCCAAAGAACGCCAGAAACATCTGGAAATGCTGGCGGCCGGCAAGAACTGCCAGGTGGTCTGAACAGCGGCAAAGTGCCTGTCCGGGAGCCACCGCGTGCGGCTCCTTGTTTTGTCGCTGCGTGCGGGTTACTGTGCGAGCGCGCTGAACTACGGTCCCGACCAGGACAAGCCTGATTTGGGGGCGTGTTTCATCATTTCAGACAAATACACCTGCGCTGGAAAATCACCGATCTGGACGATGCCGCGTCGCAGAAGTGCCGTGACGGCATCGGCCGTGTATGCAAGCTTGTGGTGGCGTATGCGGAAAACAAACCCGATCCAGGGATCGCAGATCACGCTGTCAAGACCTCTGCCGACAAGGACCGACACATGATCTGTCACGCTTGAACCGCCCCAATGCATCATGCACAGTGGAAAAACGTTGGCCCTCATCAGGAAATCGAAGGCAACACAGGCTTGCTCGGCGCAGTTGCCAAATCCCTGTGCCTGAGGGCTTCGCTGGGGATCAAAGTCCTTTGCGACGGACCGGACGACCGCAAGGTCTCCCTGTGCTGAAAGGATTTCGTCCCATGTGGCACCTAGCGTGCCTCTGTAGCTGGACAACGCACTGCTGCGCGCATTGACCTGTCTCATCAGGGGGTCGGTGTTGGTGACCTCGATCGCAAGCGCACGATCTGCAGCGATCGCACGGACTTCGCCAGCGGTGTAGAGATTGGCAGCCTGAATACCAAGACCACAGGTGTACTCGACCGCCCGCTGCGCGGCAGCCCAATAGTGTTCAGTGTTGGCGCTGCTGGCGGCCGCAGATGGGGCTCGGCGCAGCGGTGTCGTCGCAGGGGTCTGCCGCCGTGTTTGCTGTTGCTGTTGCTGTTGCTGTATCCGCGCCGCATGCAGTGCGGCGGTATTCGCATTCTGCATGGCCATCGTATTTTGCCCGTGAAGCACGCGTGCGGATGTGCGGGTCACGACCGGCGTAACTGCGCGTCGCGTTGGCGGCGACGCAGAGACCGCCGCGCGCGCCTTCTGAACCAGAATCATTTCCGGCGCCGACAACGAACGTCCGGCCGATTCCGCAATGATCTGTCGGGCTACCTCAGGCACCAGTTCGTAGCTGCACTGGTCTATGGTGTGACCTGTTTGCGTACAGTTTCTGCAGTACAAGCGTTGGCCCCCGTGTCAGCGGCGCTCGCGAAAGCTGCCGCAGATACATTCCAGGTGCTACAGCGAAAAAATCTTCCCCGGGTTCATGATGTTCTTCGGGTCCAGCGCGCGCTTGATGGTGCGCATCATGTCCACCGCGCCGGCGCCGGCCTCGGTCACCAGGAAGTCCATCTTGTGCAGGCCCACGCCGTGCTCGCCGGTGCAGGTGCCTTCCAGGCTCAGGGCGCGGGTCACCAGCTTGTGGTTCAGTTCTTCGGCCACCTCACGCTCTTCCGGGATGGTCGGGTCCAGCAGGTAGCCGAAGTGGAAGTTGCCGTCGCCCACGTGGCCCACCAGGAAGTAGGGTATGCCTGACGCATCGGCCTCGGCCACGGAATCCAGCAGGCAGTCGGCCAGGCGGCTGATGGGCACGCAGGTGTCGGTGCTGATCGCGCGGCAGCCCGGGCGGCTCTGGATGGCCGCGAAGTAGGCGTTGTGCCGGGCCGTCCACAGTCGCGTGCGCTCTTCGGGCGTCACGGCCCATTCAAACGCATTGCCGCCGAACTCGCTGGCGATTTCCTGCACGGTCTCGGCCTGCTCCTTCACGCCCGCGGGCGAGCCGTGGAATTCCATCAACAGCATGGGCTCCTCGCGCAGGCCCAGCTTGCTGTGCGCGTTGACCATGCGCACGGTGTTGTGGTCGATCAGCTCCACGCGCGCAATCGGCACGCCCAGCTGGATCACCTGGATCACGGTGCGCACGGCGGCCTCGATGCTGGTCAGGTAACGCTCGGCGTTGGCGACCAGATG
>CAZUJD010000091.1:2738-9085 GCA_964620025.1 uncultured Ramlibacter sp.
CGGGCAGCGGGTAGATGCGCAGGGTCACTTCGGTAATGACGCCCAGCGTGCCCTCGCTGCCCACCATCAGGCGCGTCAGGTCATAGCCGGCCGATGATTTCTTGGCGCGCGTGCCGGTGCGGATCACCTCCCCGCTGGCCGTCACCACCTCCAGGCCCAGCACGTTCTCGCGCATGGTGCCGTAGCGCACGGCATTCGTGCCGCTGGCGCGTGTGGCGCTCATGCCGCCGATGGTGGCGTCCGCACCCGGGTCGATGGGGAAGAACAGGCCGGTGCTCTTGATCTCTTCGTTCAGTGCCTTGCGCGTCACGCCGGCCTGCACGGTCACCGTCAGGTCTTCAGCGTTGATGCTCAGCACCTTGTTCATGCGGCCCACGTCGATGCTGATGCCGCCCTGCACGGCCAGCAGGTGGCCCTCCAGCGACGAGCCCACGCCAAACGGGATGACCGGCACGTTGTGCTCGCTGGCCAGCTTCACGGCGTCGGCCACATCGGCCGTGCTTTCGGCAAACACCACGGCGGCGGGCGGCGGCGCTTCAAAAGAGGATTCGTCACGCCCGTGCTGTTCGCGCACGGCCATGGCGGTGGAGCAGTTGGCGCCAAAGCGCGCCTTCAGCGCGGCAATCAGCGCATCGGGCACGTTGCGCTGCTGGATTTCGGGAATGAGGTGGGCGGCTTGGGTGGGGGCGTTCATGGGGTTCTCTCCGGGGGCAGCCTGCCAGTTTACGGCTGTTGGGGTCCGCGCACCAGCGCGCCGGGCATGGCCCCTGTGGGCGTGCCGTTTTCCATGATGGCCTGGCCGGCCACCAGTGTGGCGATGTAGCCGCGGGCCGACTGCGTCAGGCGGCGTCCGCCCGCGGGCAGGTCAAACACAAAATGCGGCAGGTCCAGCTGAAGGCGGTCGAAATCAATGATGTTCACGTCGGCCTTCATGCCAGGCGCCAGCAGGCCCCGGTCGTGCAGACCGTACACCTGGGCGGTGTCGCGGGTCTGCTTCTTGACCACCAGTTCCAGCGGCAGTTTCGGCCCGCGGGCGCGGTCGCGCGCCCAGTGCGTGAGCATGAAGGTGGGCATGGACACGTCGCACACATAACCCACATGCGCGCCACCGTCTGCCAGGCTCATCATGGTGGCGGGATGCTGCAGCTGGGTGTGCAGCTGCGACAGGTCGCCGTAGCTGTAGTTGAAGACCGGGAAATACAGCAGCCCCTTGCCATCGTTTTTGCCATGGTTGGCCAGCATGGCGTCGTAGGCCACGGTCAGCGGGTTGTCGCCCGTGGCCTTGCTGCGCGCCACCACGCTGTCGGACAGCAGCGGCTCGTAGTCCACGCTGCCGTTGGCGTTGGCGTCGAGCACGAAAAGGCGTGGCAGCCCGCGCAAAAAGAACGCGGCCTCCTGGTTGACCTGGGCGGCCATCTCCACCACCTTCATGTCGGTCAACATGGCGCGCACCTGCGGGTCGCGCAGTTTCGCCAGCTTCTGCTCCCACGGCAGGGGCGCGATCTGCTGCCACAGCGGGTGCAGCACAAACGGGTGCAATGAACCTTCAAAGCCCATCACCATGCTGGTCGCCCGGCCGCTGACGCTGCCGTACAGCGGCACGCCGCCGGCGTGCGTGGCGTCCAGGTGGGCCAGCAGGCGGCGCCAGGTGTCGGGCGTCTGGTCGGTCTGCACCAGGGCAAAGGCCACTGGCAGTGCGTTGTCCCGGGCGATCTGCGTCAGCCACCACAGCTCGCCTTCCATGCTCACATGGTTGGACGTCATCTGGAACACACCGTGACCCGCGGCCTTCATGGCGCGGGCGATGCCCATGATTTCTTCGGGCGAGGCAAAGGTGCCCGGCGGGTACTTGTGCTGCTGGTACTTGTGGATCAGCGTGCGGCTGGTGGAAAAGCCCAGGGCACCCGCCTTCAGCCCCTCGCCCACGATCGCGCACATGGCGCGGATGTCATCGGCCGTGGCCTCGTCGTGCGTGATGCCGCGCTCACCCATGACATAGGTGCGCACGGCGCTGTGCGGCACCTGTGCGCCCACGTCCAGCGCACGCGGCTTGGCGGCCAGGGCGTCGAGGTATTGGGGGAAGGTCTCCCATTGCCACTGGATGCCTTCGCTCAGCACCGTGCCGGGGATGTCTTCCACACCCTCCATCACGCTGATGAGCCATTCGCGCCGCTCGGGCTTCACGGGGGCAAAGCCCACGCCGCAATTGCCCATGACGGCCGTGGTCACGCCGTGGTGGGTGGAGGGGGAAAGGTAAGGGTCCCAGGTGACCTGGCCGTCGTAGTGGGTGTGCACGTCCACCCAGCCTGGGGTGACGATGGCGCCGTGGGCGTCAATGTCGCGCTTTGCGGCGCCGAGCTTGCCGCCCACGGCCGCGATGCGCCCGCCCTGGATGGCGACGTCGCCGGCAAACGGCGCTCCGCCGCTGCCGTCCACCACCGTGGCGCCGCGGATTACTGTATCGAACATGGCTTTGTCTCCTGCAATGACGATAGCACCGGGCCGCGCGGGCGGACAAGGCAGGCGAAAGCTTTAGGACGCCTGCTTCATGGCGCTTTCAAATTCGGCGGCGGACAGGGCGCCGTCGCGGTTCGTGTCGGCCTGGTCAAAATGCCGGGCCACGCCGCGGGCCGCAGCGGCTTCCTCGCGGCTGATCAGGCCGTCGCCGTTGGTATCCAGGCGCCTGAACGCTTCGGCGATCTGGGCCGTGGTGTAGTTGTTGCGGCTGGGCGGAATTGGCGTGGTGGGGGCCTGCGCGCGCACGGCCATCACCGTGCCCAGGCTCAGTGTGGCAAACAGGGCGGCGCTGCGTGCTTCAAAGTTGGGGATCAGTCGTCGGTTCTTCCGGGTCATCGGATGCGTCCTTTCGTTGAATGGAAAGGTCATTGCACCGCAGCCGGCGCGCCAGGGCCAGTGCTTTTGCCCAACGTTGCGACAGACACATCCGGTTTACCTGCGGGGGGCTTGAAAAAGCCACATGCCGCACAATGCCGCCATGGGCAACAGACTCACACAAATCGCCACCCGCACTGGCGACAACGGCACCACCGGCCTGGGCGACAACACCCGCGTGTCCAAGGACAGCCTGCGCGTGCACGCCATGGGCGACGTGGACGAACTCAATTCCCACATCGGCCTGCTGCTGTGCGAAGACATGCCCGACGGCGTGCGCGCCGTGCTGGTGGAGGTGCAGCACCAGCTGTTCAACCTGGGCGGCGAACTGTCCATCCCCGGCTTTGAGCTGCTCAAGGCCGACGCCGTGCTGGCGCTGGACGAAGCCCTGGCCACGTACAACGAACAGCTGCCGCGATTGCAGGAGTTCATCCTGCCCGCGGGCAACCGCGCGGCGTCACAGGCCCATGTGTGCCGCACCGTGGCCCGCCGGGCCGAGCGCGCCGTGGTGGCGCTCGGCGCGGTGGAGTCGCTGAAAGACACGCCGCGCCAGTACCTCAACCGCCTGAGCGACCTGATGTTTGTGCTGGCGCGCGTGCTCAACCGGATGAACGGCGGGGACGATGTTTACTGGAAAAGTGAACGTCTGGCGCGCGCGGACAAACAGTGACTTCAGGCTGACCGGCCTTCCACCTGGGCCCGCAGCCGCTCTTCCTGCGCCTTCAGCTCGGGCGTCAGCGCATCGCCGAAATCCTCGGCGCTGTAGATCTGGCGGATTTCGATCTCTGAGTCGCTGCGCATCGGGTTGGGGCAGCGCTTGACCCAGTCAATCGCCTCCTGCAGCGAAGCGCATTTCCAGATCCAGAAGCCGGCCACCAGCTCCTTGGTCTCGGTAAACGGCCCGTCCACCACACGGCGGCTGGCGCCCGAGAACTGCACGCGCGCCCCCTTGCCGCTGGGGTGCAGGCCTTCACCGGCCTCCATCACGCCGGCCTTGACAAGCTCTTCGTTGAACTGGCCCATGGCAGCAAACTCCTGCTCGGTGGGCATGACGCCGGCTTCGCTGTCGGCGGTGGCTTTGACAAGAATCATGAAACGCATGGCGGTCTCCTTGAAAGGGTTCAATCAGCTGGGGTTCAACACCACGACGAACGGGTCGCCCCGGACTCGACACGCGCTGCGTCAGACCATCCGCTGCACCGGCTTCCTGCGCCAGACACCGACGTAGTACAGGGCCTGCAGCATGGCCCCGCAACCATAGGTGACCAGGTAGGTGAGCCACAGCCAGGGCAGGCCCACGGCCCGGTTGATGGCCCAGCCCACCGGGAACTGCAGCAGGGCCAGGCAGCCCAGCGAAATCAGCATGGGCGTGCGCACCGTGCCCGCCGCCCGCATGACGCTGCTGAACACACTGCCCACCCCCAGCAGCAGGGCGCCCCATACGCTGATGTGCAGCAGCTGCTCGCCCAGCGCGACCACCGCCGGATCGCGTGTGAAAACACGCATGGCCAGCGGCGCGAGCATGACCACCACCAACGCCAGCCCGCCCGTCAGTGCCAGGTTCAGCTTCAGGCCGACGCGGGTGACCTGGTGGGCCTGCTCGCCGTGACCGGCGCCAATGGCCTGCGCCGCAAACACCGACGAGGCGATGGCAATCGACATGGCCGGAAACTGCACATACGAGGTGACCTGCGCCGCCGCGCCCCAGGCGGCCACGGCGGAGGCACCGTGCTGGTTGACCAGCGACATCAGCCCCACATCGGCCAGCGACCCGGTGATGAAGAACCGCCCGGTGGGCACACCGAGCCGGGCCACGGGGCGCAGCAGGTCGGCGCGCCAGCGCAAGCGCCCGCGCAGTGCCGCAGGCGCCAGCAGATGAGCGCGGCGCGTCAGCCGCCAGCCCAGCCACGCCAGCGCCAGGGCCGTGGCCGCCAGCGTGCCCCAGGCCGCGCTGGCCGTGCCCTGGGGCGGCAGGCCGAGCCGGCCTGAAATGAGCAGCGGCGTCAGCACGGCCGACACGGCGCAGGTCACGACCAGCACGCCCAGCGGCGTGACCGTGTCACCCATGCCGCGCAGCAGCGCGGCCGACAGCATGGACAGAAACAGCACGGGCATGGCCAGCAGCATCACATGCGCATAGGCGATGGCATCGGGCAGCACCTCGGTCGGGGTGCCCAGGCCGCGCAGCAGCGGCCCGACGCCCCACCAGCCGGCCAGGGCAATGACCGCCCCCAGCGCCGCGCCGCCCAGCAGCACCGTGCCGGCGATATCGCGCACCTTGTCGGTCTGTTTTGCACCCCAGGCCTGCCCGACCAGGATGGACGCCCCCGTGCCCAGGCCGATGACAAAGGCAAACAGCGTCATGAACACGGGAAAGAACGCGATGGCCGCAGCCAGCGCCTGCGGCCCCAGCATCTGCCCCAGGAACACGCTGTTGAACGTGCCCGACAGCGCCTGCAGCACATTGGTCAGCACCAGCGGCCCCAGAAAGACAATGAAGCGCCGCGAAAGCGGTCGGGAAAGGTCCTGCGGCTGGGTCATGCGGCGATCATATCGGCGCCGCTGTGCAGCAAAGCCGACGGCTGGGTATCATGTCTGGTTCCCCGGACAACCCAGACGCGAGACACACCATGACCTACCCCAACACCCAGCTCTTCATCAACGGCCAGTGGCAAGACGCCGCCAACGGCAAATCCCTGGCCGTCTTCAACCCCGCCACCGGCAAGGAAATCGGCCGTGTGGCCCATGCCAGCAAGGTGGACCTGGACAAAGCCCTGGAAGCCGCGCAAAAGGGGTTTGAAACCTGGCGCGACATGACCGCCGCCGAGCGCAGCAAGATCATGCGCAAGGCAGCTGGCCTGATGCGCGAACGCGCTGAAGCCATCGGCCGCCTGCTGACGCAGGAGCAGGGCAAGCCCCTGCCCGAAGCCAAGGGCGAGGCCCTGGCCGCAGCCGACATCATCGAATGGTTTGCCGAAGAAGGCTTTCGCATCTACGGCCGCATCGTGCCGTCGCGCGGCAACCTGGCCGTGCGCCAGATGGTGCTGAAAGACCCCGTGGGCCCGGTGGCCGCGTTTACGCCGTGGAACTTCCCCATCAACCAGGTGGTGCGCAAGGTCGGCGCGGCGCTGGCCGCTGGCTGCTCCATGCTGGTCAAGGCACCCGAAGAAACCCCGGCCGGCCCGGCCGAGCTGATCCGCGCCTTCCAGGACGCGGGCATCCCCAACGGCGTGCTGGGCCTGGTGTACGGCAACCCGGCCGAGATCAGCAGCTACCTGATCCCGCACCCCATCATCCGCAAGATCACCTTTACCGGCTCCACGCCGGTGGGCAAGCAGCTGGCCGCCATGGCTGGCCAGCACATGAAGCGCGTGACCATGGAGCTGGGCGGCCACGCCCCCGTGATCGTGTGCGAAGACGCCGACATCGCGCTGGCCGTCAAGGCCGCGGGCGCG
>CAZUJD010000091.1:9095-10621 GCA_964620025.1 uncultured Ramlibacter sp.
CTCGGCTTCCTGTACCGCCATGCGCATTTGCTGGCGGGCGCGGCCAAGTTCCGCAACGCAGGCCAGGTGTGCATCTCGCCCACGCGTTTTCTGGTGCATGAAAGCGTGCGTGCCGAATTTGCGCAGACGCTGGCCAAATACGCCCAGGGCCTGAAGGTGGGCGACGGCCTGGCCGACGGCACGCAGATGGGCCCGCTGGCCAACCCGCGCCGCCTGACGGCCATGGCCGAGTTCCAGGCCGACGCCGTGCAAAAGGGCGCCAAGGTGGTGGCCGGCGGCGAACGCATCGGCAGCGAAGGCAACTTCTGGCAGCCCACCGTGCTGGACGAAGTGCCGCTGGACGCCAAGGTGTTCAACGACGAGCCCTTCGGCCCGGTGGCCGCCATCCGCGCGTTCAACACGCTGGACGAAGCCATCGCCGAAGCCAACCGCCTGTCGTTCGGCCTGGCCGGCTACGCGTTCACCAAGTCGCTGAAGAATGCCGACCTGCTGGCCCGCCGCGTGGAAGTGGGCATGCTGTGGATGAACATGCCCGCCATGCCCAGCGCCGAGATGCCGTTTGGCGGCATCAAGGATTCGGGCTATGGCTCTGAGGGTGGCCCGGAGGCCGTGGAGGCTTACCTGAACGTCCGCGCGGTGGCCATCGCCAACGTCTGAAGCACAGGCCCCCACGCTCCCCCACTGCGTGTGGGTCGCTGCCCCCCGAGGGGGCCTTCGCGCCTTGGGGCGGCCCGGCGGCGCTCAAGGGCGAGGCGCCAGCACCGCCATCGTGATGCGCGACACGCAGGTGAGTTCACCGGCGTCGTTGCGCAAATCAATCTGCCACACCTGCGTGGTACGGCCGATGTGAACCGGCCGCGTGACGCCGGTGACCCAGCCACTGGTCGCGCCCTTCAGGTGGTTGGCATTGATGTCCAGCCCCACGGCGCGGTGCCCCTCGGGGCAAGAATAGGCCGCGCCGCACGAGCCCAGCGTTTCAGCCAGCACCACGCTCACGCCGCCGTGCAGCAAGCCATAGGGCTGCCTGGTGCGCGTATCCACCGGCACGCGCGCGGTGATGAAGTCGTCCCCTACCTCCAGAAACTCGATGCCCAGTCGTTCGACGGCGGTGTCCTTGTGGATGCCGGCAAGAATCTGCGGCGAGATGGGGCGGGTCCAGACGGCCATGCGACGGGTCTCCAATATGCTTGAAACCTCAACTATATCGGTGTGGGCGCCTGTAGCTGCGCCCCTTGAACAGCGCCGACCTCAAAGGCACCAGGGTGAGCACGCAATCAGGCTGATCACGGTCGCTGTCCTCACTTCCCCCGATTCAACAACGCCCACAACAGAATCGCCCCAAACGTCGCCGTCCCAATCCCCCCCAGCGCAAACCCGCCAAACTTTAGCGTGAAGTCCCCCGTGCCCAGCACCAGGGTGATGGCAGCCACGAGCAGGTTTTTGTTGTCGGAGAAGTCCACCTTGTTGTCTACCCAGATCTTGGCGCCGGCCACGGCGATCAGGCCAAACACCACGATGCTCACGCC
>CAZUJD010000092.1:0-10583 GCA_964620025.1 uncultured Ramlibacter sp.
TGGCCCAGTTCTCGGGCAGGGGCCCGATGCGGTCGTGGTGGCCGACGATGGCCGATCCGTCGGTGCTGCTGGTCCAGCCCTTGCACGTGGTGTCGGTCTGCGGTGCAAACGCCGTGCCGTCGGCGCGGCTGCCGGTCAGGATGTCGTGCTCGTTGGGCGTGTCGCCACGGCCCTTGATGATGTTGCCCTTTTCGTCCAGCGCCGTTTCCTTGCTGAGGTTGTTGCCGTTGTGCAGGTGGTCCACGTCGCGGGCAATCAGCACGCCCTTGGCGTTGTGCCAGGGGCCTTTGCCAATGCGGTCGCGGGCGTTCACGCCGTTCACGCCGGGCGCGTTGGCTGACGGGAAGGTCCCCGGCAGGCTCAGGTACGCTCGCCAGGTTTTGCCACCCGCGCCGGCCGCCGTGGCCAGGCGCTGGCACAGCGCGTCGGCGCCCGCCAGGCCGCCCAGGTTGGCGCCCTGGCCACTGCCCGTGCTGCTGATGAAGAAGCTCATGGGCCCCGTGCTGGGCATGCTGGCGCAGCCGGCCAGCAAGGCAATGGCGGCGCCGGTGGCGGCCAGGATTTTGGTGCGGCTCATTTCAGGTCCTTTCGGGTTGGCTTGTAGGTTTGGGGGTGGCTGGCCCGGTCAGGCCCCGGGGTTGTATGCATGCCAACCCTGAAGTTAACGCTTGTGGTTTGACCGCGCCCCCGTGGAAACCCCCGCCTTTTGCGTCTGGTTCAGCTTTCGTTCACCCGCCTGCCTGCAACATGGCGCCATTGCCATCTGTACAAGGGGTTTTTATATGAAGCACATCGTCAACCGTCTGGCCGTGGCCGGCGTCCTGGCTGCATCGGCAGCCGGCATGGCCGCCGCACAGGCCGAAACCTTTTACGACAACGCCCGCGTGCGCAGCGTGCAGCCGCAGTACGAGCAGGTGTCTGTCCCGCGCGAACAGTGCAGCGTGCAGTGGGTGAACGAGCAGCGTCCCATCCCCAACACCGGCAGCAACGGCGCCGGCCTGGGCGGTGCCCTCATTGGCGCGGTGGCGGGCGGCGTGCTGGGCAACCAGGTCGGCAAGGGCAGTGGGCGCGATGTGGCCACGGCCCTGGGCCTGGCCGCCGGTGCGGTGGCGGGCCACCAGATCGGCTCGCGCAACGCCCAGCCGGTGCAGTATGAGACCGTGCCCCGCCAGGTCCAGCAGTGCCAGACCGTGCAGGAGGTGCAGCAGCGCATCAACGGCTACCAGGTCGCCTATGACTACCGGGGCCAGACGTACCACACGGTGCTGGCCAGCGACCCCGGCCCCAGCATCCGCGTGCGGGTGTCGGTGGATCCGGTGGTGAACTGACGGCGGGTCCCAACCCCGCTACCATGCCCCTATGTCTTTTCAACCGGTTCGCTCCTTGTTGCTGGCTGCGCTGGCGTCGCTGGCCCTGGCCGGCGCGCAACCGGTGTGGGCCGACGTCGGCCCCGACCACGCCGCGGCCGTGGCGTCGCAGGTCACGGGCGGCGGACGTGTGCTGTCGGTGGACCGTGCGGGCCGCGCCTGGCGGGTCAAGGTCGTGACGGGCCGGGGCGAGGTGCGCGTGGTGATGGTCGATGCGGCCACCGGCCGGCCCATGTAGGTGTGACGTAGCCCATGCGCCTGCTGCTGGTTGAAGACGACGCCCCCCTGCGCCTGAGCCTGGCCCTGCGGCTGGAGGCCGACGGCTTTCGGGTGGACCAGGCGGCCGATGGGGAAGACGGCCTGTTTCAGGCGCGTGAATTTCCCGTGGACCTGGCCATCGTGGACCTGGGCTTGCCCAAGCTCAGCGGCACGGCGCTGGTGCAGCAGCTGCGCGCTGACGGCAAAACCCTGCCCATCCTGGTGCTCACGGCCCGCAGCACCTGGCAAGACAAGGTGGCCGGTCTGGAGGCCGGCGCCGACGATTACCTGACCAAGCCGTTTGAATACCCCGAGCTGGCCGCCCGCATCAAGGCGCTGCTGCGCCGGTCGATGAAGGCGGCGTCCGACGTGGTGTCGTTCGGGTCCGCCGCGTCCGCCCTGGCCATCGACCTTTCAGCCCAGACCGTGACGCTGGCCGGCGAGCCGCTGGAACTCACGGCGTTTGAATTCCGCCTGCTGGAGTTTCTGGTGCGCGAACGCGCCCGCGTGGTCAGCAAGCAGGAGCTGGCCGATTACCTGTACCCCCACGACCAGGACCGCGACAGCAATGTGCTGGAGGTGCTGATCGGCCGCCTGCGCCGCAAGCTGGACCCTGCCGGCACGCTGCAGCCCATAGAAACACTGCGCGGGCGGGGCTACCGCTTCACGCTGCAGCCCGTGGCGCAATGAGCCTTGCATTCACGTTGCCGTCCATCCGGGCGCGGCTGATCGGGGCAGGGGCGCTGGTGCTGGTGGCGTTTCTGGCGGTGGCCGGCGTGGCGCTGCAGCGGGCGCACGCCGACAGCGTGCGTGCCGCTCATTTCGCGCGCCTGCAGGGCACGGTGTACCTGCTGCTGGCCGGTGCCGAGCTGGACACCCAGGGCGCCCTGGTCATGCCGCCTGAACTGGCCGAGCCGCGCCTGTCGCTGCCGGGCTCGGGCCTGTATGCCAGCGTGCTGCATGTGCCCAGCGGCGCAGCCTGGCAATCGGCCTCGGCCCTGGGCCTGGGCCTGCCGTTTGCCCGCAGCGCGGCGGTGGGCGAATGGCGGTTTGAAGACGTGCAGGGCGAGCGCGGTGCCTTTCTGTCCGTCAGCTACGGCGTGCGCTGGGCGGGGGCAGGGGGCAGTGGGGTGCCACTGGTGTTGAGCGTGCTGGAAAACCGCAATTCGCTCAACCGTGAGGCAGTGGCTTTCAGCCGCACGCTGTGGGGCTGGCTGGCCGGCGCGGGTGTGCTGCTGCTGCTGGCCCAGGGCCTGCTGTTGCGCTGGGGCCTGCAGCCGCTGCGCCGTGTGGCGGCGGAAATCGCCCGGGTCGAAAGCGGCGAACAGGCCGAGCTGCAGGGCCGCTACCCGGCCGAGCTGGCCGGCCTGACCAGCAACCTCAACACCCTGATCCGGCAAGAGCGCGTGCGCCAGACGCGCTACAAGGAGGCGCTGAGCTTTCTGGCGCACAGCCTCAAGACACCGCTGGCCGTGCTGCGCAATGCGCTGGGCCAGCCCGCGGATTTGCCGGCCACCGTGGCGCAGCAGGTCGACCGCATGGACCACATCGTGCAGCACCAGCTGGGCCGTGCCATGGCCAGCGGTGCCGCGCGCTTTGTGCCGCGGCTGGCGCTGGCTCCGGTGGCCCAGCGCGTGCGCGATTCGCTGGCCAAGGTGTATGCGGCCAAGGGCGTGCAGGTATCGCTGGATTGCCCGGCAGGCCTGGCCTGGCGCCTGGACGAGGGCGATGCTTTCGAGCTGCTGGGCAACCTGATGGACAACGCCGTGAAGTGGGCCCAGGCCCGGGTGCAGGTGCGCCTGTGGCAAGAGGGCGCCGCGTTGCGCCTGCGGGTGGACGACGACGGCCCCGGCTTCACCGACACCCAGGCCGTGCTGCAGCTGCATGTGCGCGCCGACGAAAAGGTGCCCGGCCACGGCGTGGGCCTGGCCGTGGTGAACGACCTGGTGGCCAGCCACGGCGGCACCCTGGTGCTGGGCCGCTCGGACCTGGGCGGGGCGAGGGTGGACGTGACCCTGCCGGGCGCGTGAAACGGTTTGTAAAGCCGGCCGTGCCGGGGGTTTTGTGCAATCGGTTCAGCCAGCGTTCACGCAGCCCGGCGCACCATACGTCTCATGCCAACCCAAGGAGCTGTCATGAAAAGTACCTCTGCCACCACCCGCACCCTGGCCGCCGCCGCGGTCGTGCTGGGCGGCCTTGCGGCCGCATCGGCTGCCCATGCACGCAGTGACGTGCATTTCTCCATCGGCCTGAACGTGCCGGGCGTGTATGTGCAACCGGCCCCGGTGTACGTGCAGCCCGCGCCCGTGTACCGCCCCGCGCCGGTCTATGTGCAGCCGGCCCCCGTGTATGTGCAGCCTGCGCCCGTGTACTACAGCCGCGGCCGCTACGACGCCTGGGGCGACCGCGACGGCGACGGTGTGCCCAACATCCACGACCGCTATGACAACCGCCGCCACCACGGTCACGGCCATGGCGCCCACCGCGACGCTGACCGCGACGGTGTGCCCAACCGCTTCGACCGGTACCCGGCGAACCCGTATTACCGTTGAACGGTGCGCAGCGGCCGGCCCTATTTCTGGTACGCCGTGCCTGCCGTGGAAGGGCTGGCTGAACTGTCCAGCGCAAAGATGCACTCCATGTAGGGCTGCACCTCGGACCACGGTGCCTTGCGCGCGTACAGGCCGGCCAGCTCGCGACCAACGTCCACGATGTGCGGTCGGCCCGAGCTCCAGTGGGCTGAGAAAGCCTGGCGCGCATCAGCGCCACCGTGCTTTCCGGAATGCTGGTTTGAGTAGGAGTGGAATTCAACGATTCGGCCGGGCTGGTGGCGCCCCGGCGACTTTTCGCAGGGGCGGTCGGGTGTTGTTGGGCGTCGCTGCACGTGCCCGCCGGCAAATGAGTCCTGCACCATGTGCAGCAGGCTGCCAAAGGCCACCTTGGACATGGCTTGCGGTGTGCGGATATGCGGGTTGCCCAACGCAAACAGGTCTTGTACGCGCCAATCGCGGTTTCTGGCGAACAGGCTGTCAAACCCGGCAATGGGCAGGGCGGACACCTGGGCTTCCAGGTCGAACTCACCGAGCGCCAGCCGCCATGTGAATTCGCTCCAGGCCATGACCTTGGCCAGTGTGACAGTGGCGGGCTCCAGGTCAGCCGATGCCATGGCGTGCAGGAACTGCAGGTCACCAAAATGCGACCGGGCCAGCAGGGTGGCATTGCTGCCGTCCAGGCTCACGCCCCGGCCCGCACGGGTTTCGCCGTCCTTGAATGTGTTGGCCCAGCACACGGGCTGTGTGACAAGCCGCACTGTTTGGCCGGCAGTGCAACCTGAAAAATTGCCACTGCTGCTGGAGAAGCGGAACGGCGGGTCGTCGTTCCAGCGTATGCCGGCCAGGTAGTAGGCGAATTCAGGGTCGAACTCGGGGTCGCCGCACACATCCTTGTCGCCGTCGCAGCCGAGGGTGCGGTTGGTGATCTCTTCATGGACGCTTTCGCCGACGATTTCGATGCCTCGAAGCGCCAGGCTGGAGAGGATCCGTTCGTAGTAGCTTTGCGTCTTGTTGGCCAGCTTCTTTTCAATGAAGGAGCCCTCGGGAGAAAGCTTCCACGCATGCGCAGCTGGTGCACCTGCCAGTATCGCTACCGCCGCCAGCGTGGTGGCGCTCATTGCCTGTTTCCATCGTCCCATGCCCGCCTCCTTGAATTCTGGCGAGTCTAGAAGCGCAAAAAGGCGCCCGCATCCCCCGATTGGAGGAGGGCGGGCGCCTTGTCAGGCTTGCAGGGGCGTGATCAGGCCAGGTCGAAGCGGTCCAGGTTCATGACTTTCACCCAGGCCGCCACGAAGTCGCGCACCAGCCTGGCTTCGCCGTCGGCGCAGCCATAGACCTCGGCCAGCGCGCGAAGCTGCGAGTTGCTGCCAAACACCAGGTCGGCCACGGTGGCCGTCCACTTCACCTGACCGGTCTTGCGGTCGCGGCCTTCCAGCACCCCGCTGGCGCTGGCCGACCGGCTCCACTGCGTGCCCATGTCCAGCAGCTGGGTGAAGAAGTCGTTGCTCAGCACGCCGGGGCGCTGGGTGAACACGCCGTGCTTTGCACCGCCGGTGTTGGCGTCCAGCACGCGCAGTCCGCCGACCAGGGCCGTCATTTCGGGGGCGGTCAGGGTCAGCAGCTGGGCCTTGTCCAGCAGCAGCTCGGCCGCCACGCCTTCCAGGCCCGGCTTGATGTAGTTGCGAAAGCCGTCGGCCTGCGGCTCCATCACGCCAAAGGCCTGCACGTCGGTCTGCGCCTGTGTGGCGTCGGTGCGGCCGGGCGCAAAGGGCACGTTCACGCTGTGGCCTGCCTTTTGCGCGGCGGCTTCCACGGCGGCGCTGCCGGCCAGCACGATCAAATCGGCCAGCGAGATTTTCTTGCCGTCGGCCTGTGCGGCGTTGAACTCCTTCCGGATGGCTTCCAGCTGGGGCAGCACCTGGGCCAGCTCGGCAGGCTGGTTCACGGCCCAGTCTTTTTGCGGGGCCAGGCGGATGCGTGCGCCATTGGCGCCGCCGCGCTTGTCGCCGCCGCGGAAGGTGCTGGCCGACGCCCAGGCGGTGCCTACCAGCTGGCTGACGGTCAGGCCCGATGCCATCACCCTGGCCTTGAGTGCAGCGATGTCCTGCGCGTTCACCAGCGGGTGATCCACCGCGGGCACCGGGTCTTGCCAGACCAGTTCTTCCCGGGGTACCAGCGGGCCCAGGTAGCGGGCACGCGGGCCCATGTCGCGGTGGGTCAGCTTGAACCAGGCGCGGGCGAAGGCGTCGGCAAATTCGGCCGGGTTCTGGTGGAAGCGGCGCGAGATTTTTTCAAACGCCGGGTCCATGCGCAATGACAGGTCGGCCGTGGTCATCATGGGCGGGTGCTTCACGCCGGGACGGTGGGCGTCGGGGATCATGTGCTCTGGCCTGCAGTTTTTCGGGGTCCATTGGTGGGCACCTGCGGGGCTCTTCGTCAGCTCCCATTCGTAGCCGAACAGCATGTCGAAGTAGCCGTTGTCCCATTTCGTGGGATTGGGTTTCCAGGCGCCTTCAATGCCGCTGGTGGTGGTGTGCGCGCCCTTGCCGGACTCGAACTGGTTGGTCCAGCCCAGGCCTTGCTCTTCAATCGTGGCGCCTTCGGGCTCGGCGCCCACCAGCTTGGGGTCGCCCGCGCCATGGGCCTTGCCAAAGGTGTGACCGCCGGCCACCAGGGCCACGGTTTCCTCGTCGTTCATGGCCATGCGGGCAAAGGTTTCGCGCACGTCGCGGCCCGAGGCCACGGGGTCAGGGTTGCCGTTGGGGCCTTCAGGGTTCACATAGATGAGGCCCATCTGCACGGCGGCCAGCGGGCCGGCCAGCTCGCGGTTGCCGCTGTAGCGCTGGTCGCCCAGCCAGGTGCTTTCGGGGCCCCAGTACACGCTTTCATCGGGCTCCCAGCTGTCGGGTCGGCCACCGGCAAAACCAAAGGTCTTGAAGCCCATGCTCTCCATGGCCACGTTGCCGGCCAGCACGATCAGGTCGGCCCACGACAGGCGGGCGCCGTACTTCTGCTTGATCGGCCACAGCAGGCGGCGGGCCTTGTCCAGGTTGCCGTTGTCCGGCCAGCTGTTCAGCGGCGCGAACCGCTGGGCGCCGGTGCCGGCGCCGCCGCGTCCGTCGGCGATGCGGTAGGTGCCGGCGGCATGCCAGGCCATGCGGATGAAGAACGGCCCGTAGTGACCGTAGTCCGCGGGCCACCAGTCCTGGGAATCGGTCATCAGGGCGTTGAGATCCCGGATCACGGCCTTGAGATCAAGGCTCTGAAACGCTTCCGTGTAGTTGAAGTCCTCGCCCATCGGGTCGGACTTGGCGGAGTGCTGGTGCAGGACGTTCAGGTTCAGCTGGTTCGGCCACCAGCCGGCATTCGCCGTGGCCCCGGCCACGGTGACTTTCTGTGCCCCGTCCGAGAACGGGCATTTGGCTTCACTGGACATGATTCTCTCCTTTTATCGTTTGCAATTCGTGACGGACCCACAATCTACAGCCTTTTGCACCCCCGGATCAAAGGCGTTCTGACAATGGGATCCATAGCGTGCATCAATCCTGATTGCGGACATCGTCGCCGGGAGGGGGGAACAGGCGCGGCGGAGGACACGCCCCGTGCCCCCTGCGCCCACATCGCCGCCCTCGAACGGGAAGCGTCGACAGGGCCATCGGTGCCCAGCTGGCCGCGGCTCCACCGTGTTTTCGGGGCTCAATCCGCCCCGACGGTATACCGCGTGGTCCAGCTTTCCGGAAACGTCAGGCCGTTCGCGTACACGAAGCGGATCAGCTGGCCATGGTGCTGGACCTCATGTTCCAGGAGATCGAACCCGAGACCGACCTGTGCGGCGTTCAGTCCGCCGAAGTCGAGTGTCCCCAGGCGCAGGCGGGTCTCATCCAGCGCGGAGAGCACCGATTGCCGGATGCGCGGCGTTTCGAGACTGCACGAGAAGCCGGACCATCCGCCGGTTTCGATCGCCTTCGTGTAGCTTTCGCGTGCGCCCACGATGCACCACAGCTGTCCGGCGATCCGATTGGACGGCACGTTCGGCACATCCAGGCCGAGGGCGCTCTCGTCGAGGTGAGCCACGAGGTCGCGGGTCAGTTCGAAGGATCGTTCCAGCCGTGTCTTCAACGTGTCGTTCATCGCTCCCCTGCCGTGTCCGGTTACCGTCTCTCGATCGGGATCGCCCGCCAGGCCTCCCACGTCACGTCCCGGCCCGGGAACGCCGCCGCCCGGAACGGCCACTCCTTCGCGATCCAGTCGCGGACCGCGGCGTGGAGGCGGTCTTCCAGGCCCCCGGCGAGTTCGCTCTGACGGGCCCACAGGTACACTTCCGCATCGTGACCGACCTTGCGGGTGGGCTCGATGTACACGCAACCGAGGACCCTGGACTCCGCCGGATCGACGACGGTATAGGCAAAGGATCTCCGGGTCTGGAACTCCTTCTGGTGCCAGCCGAGATCGACCAGGTTCTGTTCCAGGGTCAGGCCCTCGGGCCACCTGCCGCCGGGCCAGATGGTCCTGCAGTGGTCGACGCTGGACATGACGGCGTCGTAATCCCTGACCACATCATGGACCGTCAGCATCCGGAGTCGAAACTCCTTCGTTTCGAGTTTCGCGGGAACCGTGAAGTCGGGCGGGATGAATGGGACTACCGGATCGGATGCGCTCATTCCCGGCCACCCCCCTGCCTGGCCACATATCTCCCGCAGTACGCCACCCACCCAAGTACGGCAAACTCCAGGAGGCGTTGACTCAGGCCTGCGGCGGGCGACTCCGGCGAGAGGGTGAGCAGGCCGACGAGCGCAAGTCCCGAGGCTGCGTACCCGGCCATGGCCACGCGACCCGCGCCGGGCCATGCATGGGCCGCGCGTGAAAGGGCCAGCAGGAAGGCCGGCGCGAGAAGGTAGCCGAGCAGACCGCCGGCGTTGTGAACGAGCTGTGACGTACTGGGAAATTCCGGACGACAACCCGGGTCGCAGGGAAACGCCGCGGCGACAAGGTAACCCGCCGCATAAAGGGCCAGCCCGGCCAGGCCCAGCGTGGTGCCGATGGAGCGGGGGAGTGCGGCCCCGGCAAACCAGCAGAAGGCAAGCAGGAGAAGCCCCGCCGGCAGGAATCCGGCAAGGCGTACCCCCCATTCCTGCGGCGCGCCGCGAGCGCCCAGCTCGCTGATGAACTGCGAGGTGTGGCTGTACCCCGGCGTCAAGGCACCGCCCACGGCGACCAGGAGCGCCATGACGACGCAGCAGGCCATGGCCGTGAACGCGCTGAGCCGTGCGGCGGGTTGGTGGAACGGGACCCGGCTCATTCCGGTTCCTTTACGAGAAAGGGTCTGGATCCGCGATGCACGCGAAGCTCAAAGATGTCCGGACGGGCATAGTGACCCGCGACATCCAGTTGCCAGCGGGGTCCCACGAGCTGATGGCTTTCCACGTCTGCATAGAGGATCCCCTCCTCGCCTTCGAGTGGGCCGGCCACGATTTTCCCGTCCGGATCCACGATCAGGCTCAGGCTGGGGTTGATCCAGCCTTCGGCGCCGCCGAGAAAAGCGTTCTTGAAGTCGAGTCTGTCCGGAACATCGTTCTTGTGGAAAGCCTGACAGACCCCCAGTACAAAGCACCGGCTCTCTTTTCCGATGTGGCGCATCGTCGAAATCCAGGGCTCACCACGATCCCAGGTCGGCGCCACGTGGATTTGCTGCCCGGCCGCGGACAGCGCATACCGGGCCAGGGGCATGTAGTTCTCCCAGCAGATGAGTCCGCCCAGACGGCCGAAGGGAAGATGGAACACCCCGAGGTCAGCCTCCGCACCCTGGCCCCACACGAGTCGCTCGCCGGCAGTCGGAATGAGCTTTCGATGCTTCCCGAGGATCGATCCGTCCGACCCCAGGTAAAGGAGCGTGTTGTACAGAGTCGAGTTGCTGGCCTCGGCATTTTTCTCGTTGACACCGATGGCCACCGTGACCCTGCAGTCTCCCGCCGCTTGAGCCAGGCGCGATACGGCAGGATCCGGTATCGACACGGCACTCTGGACAAGCTCCGCATAGAGCGTTCGCAGGGCATGGGTCTGGCCCGGCGGAATGAACCATACCCAGAGCGGATATCCGGAAACAAAAGCCTCCGGAAAGGCCACGAGCGTCGCGCCGGCCCTGGCCGCCTCCTCTATCAACCCGCAGGCCTTGTCGATGGTGGCGTCGCGGTTCAGGAACACAGGGGACGCCTGCACGGCAGCAATTCTGAATGTGTCCGGTCCCATGGCAAGATCTCCAGTCGATTTCGGCAGTTCATGAATTCGCGGGGACCCGCGATGGGACCCCTGGGACCGATTCCATTGTCCGGCACCAGACCCCGTCGGTCTTCAATCCGGCGCGAACAACTCGTCGACCGCATCGATGTTTCCCCCGGCGAGGATCTCC
>CAZUJD010000093.1:0-10533 GCA_964620025.1 uncultured Ramlibacter sp.
CGTGGCGTGCTCGGCATGAATGCATCCATGTTCAAGGGCTACCTGCGCTACATCGCGAACCGCCGCGCCACGCAGATCGGCCTGGAGGCGCTGTTCCCCAACGAGGAGAACCCCTTCCCCTGGATGAGCGAAATGATTGACCTGAAGAAAGAGCGCAACTTCTTCGAAACCCGCGTGATTGAGTACCAGTCGGGTGGCGCGCTTTCCTGGGACTGAGCATCGATATAAATGAGATTACGGCAACTGCGATGAGTTGAGATTCGCCCGTGCTGAAGATCTGGCCGCAGAGCCAGGCGCAGGACGGGCTACTGTGTTCATGGGGCTGGGCTGCGGCCCAACCTCATGGATCGCTTCCTGCCCCCAACAGGCATGGAGTGCTTCTTTGGTTGATGTTGATCAACTTGATTAGGAGAAACGAAAATGGCAACTGCAAAGAAACCGGCCGCCAAGAAGGCCGTCGCGAAGAAGGCCCCGGCCAAAAAGGTCGCCGCTAAAAAGCCGGCAGCCAAGAAGCCGGCAGCCAAGAAGGTAGCCGCCAAGAAGGCTCCGGCCAAAAAGCCGGTCGCCAAGAAGCCGGCAGCCAAGAAGCCGGCAGCCAAGAAGCCCGCTGCCAAGAAAGTAGCGGCCAAGAAGGCTCCGGCGAAGAAGGCCGCTGCCAAGAAGGCCCCGGCGAAAAAGGCCGCTGCCAAGAAGCCCGCTGCCAAGAAGCCTGCAGCCAAGAAAGCAGCGAAAAAGCCCGCTGCGAAGAAAGCAGCGAAAAAGCCCGCTGCCAAACCTGCAGCCAAAGCAGCCCCTGCCCCCGCTGCCCCCGCGGCTCAGACCACTCTGAACCCGCAGGCAGCCTGGCCGTTTCCCACGGCCAGCAAGCCCTGAGTTGGGCGGCTAGCAGGCGGGTAACCGCTTCAAGCCCGGTGCCGGAAGGCCCCGGGCTTTTTCTTTGGCCGGCCTCATGCACGGCCGGGCGTCTTGCGATACTCAAGCCATGACCCTGCGTGCACCGCGCCACGATGAAACCGACAAGGGCGCGGTGGAACGCGCGCTGGTGACCGAATTCGCGGCCCGCTACCGCGCCGACATAGACATCACCTCGATCCGCAGCGGCGACCCGCAGCTGCGCGAACCTGACATCATCACCAAATCCACCGAAAGCGATGCGCTCATCGCCTTTGAGCTTGTACGTTTGACCGGGCCGGACGAAACAGGAGCGACCGATGCCCTGGCGCGCAAATTCGACAAAGCCCGGCAGGGCCTGTACGGCGGCGTGGAATCGACGGGCCTGGAACTGCTGGCCTGGTCCGACCGGCTGGCCCTGCCCTGGCCACGCGTGCTGCAACGCGCCGGCGAGCGCATGGCCCAGCAGGCGGGCAGCGGCTTCACACGCGCATGGCTGTGGCATCGCCCGCCAGATGGCCAGCCCATGGGCGAAGGCGTCTGGCTGTGGGAGGCCGGGCGCGGCATCCACCGGTTTGACTGAGCCCTAACGCCAGGCGGCCCAAAGCATCGTGAGCCCTGCGACCAGCAGCAGCGCCTCGATCAGCAGCCTGAACTTTTCCGGCTCCAGCTTCAGCACGAAGCGCTTGGCCAGGAACGATCCCACGGTGATGGTGCTGCCGATGATCAGGCCCTTGGCGACCGCGTCCCAGGGCAGCGCGCCCAGGCTGCGGAAGGTGGCAGCCTTGGCCAGGTACACCGCCAGTGAACCCAGCGCCTCGGTGGACAGGTAGGCCCCCTTGACCAGCCCGTAGGCCAGGAAAAACGGCGCATTGATGGGACCGGTACTCACCACAATGCCGGTGACAAAGCCAATGACAGCCCCCACCAGCGCCAGGTGCGGCAGCCGCAGAGACCATTGGCGTGCAGCCATCCAGCGGCGAGCCGGGATCATTGCGATGAAGAACACGCCCAGCACAGCCTCGACCACGCCCACAGGCAAGCGCAGCAGCGTGGCCGCGCCCAGTGCCGCGGCCGGCACGGCGGTGACGCCGTAGGCCGCGGCAGCGGGCCAGTTCACCTCGCGCCACCAAACGGCCACCCGCGAGGCATTGGCCATGATGCTGGCAACGGCCATGATGGGTACCGCCTCGCGCGGGCCAAACACCACCACCAGCGCCGGCATGAGCATGATGGACGTGCCGAAGCCCACCACGCCGCCCACGGTGCCGGCCGCCAGGCCCAGCAGCATCACCAGTGCGAAATCCATCAGGGCGCCCTGTCCTTGGGGTCCTTGCAGACCTCAAATGTCTGCGCCGACACGGCCACGCCGCCCAGACTGATGCGCGCCAGCACCTTGCGGCAACCCGCTTGCGCGGGCCCCTGGTCCGTGGTCTCGATCAGGTAGCCGTTGGGATCCAGGCCGCTGGATTCGCCGTACAGCACCGCCAGCGCCAGCACACGCTGGCGGAACTCGCGCGTGGCCTCGGTGTCGGGCCAGGGCGCGGGTGGCGGGGGCAAGGCGGCCTGGGCAAGCGCCGGTGCCCCCCAGGCCACGGCCAGTACAAGCACGCACCAGCGCATCACAACCCTGCGGACCATGCGAACAGACCCAGCACCACGCCCACATGAGCCAGCAGCCCCGGCGCCAGAGCCAGCAGGTATGCGCGCCCGCCACTGAGCCAGGCGGTGACGCATTTGCTGATGTTGTGCACCAGCAGCGCCCCCATCAGGGCCAGCACCGGCGTGGCCGGTGCCGATGCCGGCGGTGACTGCACCAGCAAGGCTGCCGTCGCCGCGTGCAGGTCCACCAGGGCACCCAGTAACACACCCGCGACCAGGCCGGCCGTTCCCCACCACAGGGACAGCCCATGTACCGCCGCCTGCATGCCGCTCAACAGCAAAGCCACCGTACCCGCCGTGCGCAGGCTGAACATGCGCGTATCCCCACCCGCCAGGGCCACCTGGCCGGCGGCTGCCCCGGCATGCACCAGCCAGCCGCCCCAACCCGCCACGACGGCCACGCCTGCCAGCACCGGCAACCACAGCATGCCCAGCCACGCCGGCTGTACAGCGGCCGCCACGGCCAGCAGCTGCAGCAGCGTGCCCACGCAGCTGAGCATCGCGGCGCCTGCCTGGGCGCGAACGGGTGCACGGCCCTCGCGCACCTGCAGGCCCAGGGTGGCAATGGTGGCGGTGCTCGAGACAAAGCCGGCCGCCAGCGACGACAGCACCAGCGCGTGGCGGGCCTGCAGCAGGCGCCGCGCCACATGTGCCAGCGCCTGGATGGCCAACAGCACCACCAGCAATGTGGCAACGGTACGCGGGTTCAGGGCCGGTCCCCACCATCCACGGTCAGGCAGCAGCGGTACGGCAATCAATGCCAGTGCGCAGAGGATGAGGCCGTCGCGCAGCTCTGCGGGCTGCAACCAGTCCCGGGCAAAACGGTGCATGGGCTCGCGCGCCGCCAGCAGCCCGGTCGCCAGCACCGTCAGGCCCGCGGCCAGCGGCACGCTCCACGTGCACAGGGCACCGATCAGGTATGCCAGCAGCAGTGCAATTTCAGTGGTGACGCCCGGATCGTCCGATCGGTCGCGCCAGTAGGCGATCGCGCCCAGTGCTCCCACAAATGCCGCGCCCACCGCGGTCAGCCACACATGGCCCACCAGCATGCTGGCCGCACCGGCCAGCGACGCCAGCGTGAAGCTGCGCATGCCCGCAAGCGCCCTGCCCGGCCCCTGGCCCTTGCGACGTTCGCGCTCCAGCCCCATCAGCAGGCCACAGCCCAGCGCAGCGGCCAGCGCCCGGACACCGGCAGGCCACCAGGGCGTGGCGGGCATCATGTCCATGCCCTCAGCCCTCCAGCAGCCGCACCTTCACGCTCCTGCCCTTGATGCGCCCGGCGTTCAGCCGCTGCACCGCCTGCTGCGCAATGGCGCGGTCCACCGCCACGTAGGTGGAGAACTCGTTGACGTTGATCTTGCCGACCTGCTCCCTGGCAAAACCGGCCTCGCCGGTGAGCGCGCCCAGCACATCACCGGCGCGGATCTTTTCCTTGCGTCCACCCACGATCTGCAATGTGGCCATGGGCGGGCGCAGCGGCCCGTTGCCCGTGGGCACCAGCTCGGCCAGCGTGTGCCATTCGGATTCACGGCGCTGCAGCTGCTCAATCTTGCCGACCGAGCCCATTTCGTCCAGGCTGGCCAGGCTCAGCGCCAGACCTTCCTCGCCGGCGCGTCCGGTGCGGCCGACGCGATGGATGTGCACCTCGGGATCGGGCGTGATGTCGACGTTGATGACCGCAGCCAGCTGGGCGATGTCCAGCCCGCGCGCGGCCACGTCGGTGGCCACCAGCACCGAGCAGCTGCGGTTGGCAAACTGCACCAGCACCTGGTCGCGCTCGCGCTGGTCCAGCTCGCCATACAGCGCCAGCGCGCTGAATCCCTGCGCCTGCAGCACCGCCACCAGATCGCGGCATTGCGCCTTGGTATTGCAGAAGGCCAGCGTGCTGGCCGGCCGGAAGTGGTTCAGCAACAGGCTCACCGCGTGCAGGCGCTCGTCGGGCCGTACCTCGTACCAGCGCTGGCTGATCTGAGTGCTGCTGTGCTGCGCATCCACTGTCACCGTCACCGGCTCGCGCATGAACTGCGCGCTGAGCCGGGCGATGCCTTCTGGGTAGGTGGCTGAGAACAGCAGGGTCTGACGCTGACGGGGGCACTGGCGGGCAACGGTTGCGATGTCGTCAAAAAAACCCATGTCCAGCATGCGGTCGGCTTCGTCCAGCACCAGCGTGTTCAGTGCCTCGATATTCAGCGAGCCGCGCTCCAGGTGATCCATGATGCGACCGGGCGTGCCCACTGCAATGTGCGCGCCGTTTTCCAGGCTGGCTACCTGGTTGCGCAGTGGCACGCCGCCGCACAGCGTCACCACCTTGATGTTCTCTTCGGCCCGCGCCAGGCGGCGGATTTCCGTGGTGACCTGGTCGGCCAGCTCGCGCGTGGGACACAGCACCAGCGTCTGCACCGCAAAACGCCGGGGGTTCAGGTTGGCCAGCAGCGCCAGCGCGAATGCGGCTGTCTTGCCGCTGCCGGTCTTGGCCTGGGCAATGATGTCCTTGCCCAGCAGGGCCGGTGGCAACGCTGCCGCCTGGATGGGCGTCATTTCGGTATAGCCCAGCTGCACCAGGTTCGCCTGCATGGCCGGGTTCAGCGGCAAAGCGCCGAAACCCGAGGGTTCAGTCGCGGGCTGTGAATGTGTAGGGGTCATGGCCCATTATCGGCGTCATGCAGCGGCGACTGGCCGCGTTCGCACGTGCCGCTTGCCATTGAGCAGGCTGCTGACCGCGGTGAAACGCACAAACAGGTGGTAGCTGGCCAGGCACACCACCGTGGTGGCCGCCACATTGATCGCCATCTTGGCCAGCGCTGGCAGCGGTGCGCCGTACATCAACGCGCCAAAGCCGATGGTCAGCGGCAGGTGAAGCAGATACACCCAATAGGAACTGTCGGCCAGGTAGCCCAGCACCGCATGCGGACGCTGCAGATGGCGCAGGAACAGGCCGATGAAGGCAAAGCTCCACAGCCACGACGCACCGTTGTAGGCCAACGCGATCCACAGCGGCAGGTTCCAGCCGGGCAGCTGGCCGGCGCGCTGCGCCTCCACCAGCCCGCCGGTGACCAGAAACAGCGGCAGCCCTGCCACCGCAAACACAGCCCAGCGCCGCATGTACAGCGCAAACAGGGCATCCTGGTGGCGCCACAGCGCCCAGCCGAACACAAAGAACAGTCCGTTGTGCAGCCATTCCATGAGCGGCGGCAGGAACGAACCGCTGGGCACCACGACGCCTTGCGGATACTGCGCCCCCACCAGTGCCAGCGGCAGGGCCAGCAATGCAAAGCCCCAGGGCGCGCCGCCCAGCCAGGCCAGGCCGCGGGTCAGCCCAGACGCCACCGCGGGCAGGCGGCGGCCCAGCCACAGCACGGGCATGGCGAGCACGCAGAACCACAGCAGCATCCACAGGAACCACAGGTGCAGGGTGGTCGGGCCGTCGGCGATGCCGGGCCGGCGGGGCACGATGGACGGGTCCAGCCCCCAGGTGCCGCGCACCATGCGGTGAACGAACAGCAACGCCAGGACGGCAGACGCCGCAAAAACGGGTGGCCAGAAAATGGCAAACGGCAGCGCCAGCCGGCGCAGCCGGTGGCGCACCATGTCGCGCACACCGCGCTTTTGCACCAGCATGGCCGCAAAAAAACCCGCCAGGATGAAAAACACAGGCATGCGGAACGTGTGGATGAACGCGCTCAGCACGTCAGCCACCGGGGTGGTGCGGTCGTCCTGCCAGGGCAGGGGCGAGTTGTTGGCCATATGGACCACCGACACGTGAATGACGATCCCCAGCCACATCATCAGTGCACGCAGGTTGTCCAGCGCGTACAGGCGTTCGGTGCTGGTGTGACCGGTGTCCATGGCCCGCACCCGTTGTTACCGCTTGACGGCGATCAGTTCGATTTCGAAGTTGAGCGTGGCATTGGGCGGGATGACATTGCCCGCGCCGCGCTCGCCATAGGCGATGGCCGGCGGGCAGGTCAGTTTGGCCTTGCCGCCGGGCTTCATGCGCTGCACGCCCTCGGTCCAGCAGGGGATCACGCGGTTCAGCGGAAACTCCGTCGGCTGGCCGCGCCGGTACGAGCTGTCGAACTCGCGCCCGTCGGGAAAGGTGCCGCGGTAATGGACCTGCACCACGTCTGTGGCGGCGGGCGACGCACCGGTGCCGTCCTTGAGTGACTGGTACACCAGGCCGGATGACGAGGTGACGGTGGCGGTTTGAGCCAGCACAGCCGGCGCCACGGCGGCAGCGGCGATCAGGGTGAGGAGAAGTTTTTGCACAGCGAAGGTTCCTTCAGGTTGGTTCAGCTTGGTATTTGACTGGATGTGCCGCCCGCCTGCGTCAGGGGGCCACCAGGGCCATGCGGCGGCGCAGGCGTGCGGCCTCTTCGGTCGCGCCGGCGGCTTCGGCACGCTGGGCCTGCACGCCCAGCCAGGCCAGCAGCGGGCGGCGCCAGCCCTGGGAAGATGCAGTGTCAACGGCCTGCGCCACCAGTTGCGGTGTGGCGCGGCCCATGCGCAGCAGCACACCGGCGGCCACCAGGCGTGACAGGGGATCGGGAATGCGCGCAACCGCGTCGGCGCCGCCGGCCAGCACTGAGCGCTGCGTCTCGGGCAACAGCGCTGCGTCCGCCGGCTGCGCCAGGCCGGCCAGGTAAGCGGCATAGGCGCGCTCGGCGGCCGGCGCGTCCTGGCGCAGGGGCTCGAAGCCGTCACAGCCCTGCAGCACCAGGCTGGCCACCTGCGCGGCGCAGCGCAGCAGTTCAGCACGCGCTACCTGTTCAGGCTGACCGGTAGCCGCCAGCGCCTGGCGTGCGCGGGCAAACTCCGCGGCTTCCACGCGGGCGTTGCCGCTCATGTAGGCCGAGGTGAAGGCGTCCAGTGCGCCGCGCGCATTCATTTGCCAGTCGGGCGGGGGCGGTGTGTTGCTGCACGCCGTCAAGGCAACCAACCAGGCCAGCGCAGGCAAGAAGATACGGGTCATGGGAGCTTGATCTCCGTGTCGCGCCTGAAGGGCCATTTGCGGTTGATTTCGTTGACCAGGCTTTCGACCTTGCGCAGGTTGGCTTCCACCTCGGCGCGCAGTGTGCCCAGGTCGTCCGTCGCCACGCGCGCATTGGCACCCACGGCCCTGGCCTCAATCAGCACGGCGTCCAGCTTCTTCAGGCTTTCGCGCGTGTCAGCCAGCAGGGCATTGACCTGCCCCATGGCGGACTTCACATCCGGCATCACGCCCTGCGGTCCGAACACCTGCGCATCCGCCCTGGCTGTCAGGCCGTCGGCACGCACGACCAGCCCGTCCAGCCGCGCCAGCAGCTGGTTGGTGCGGTCCAGCGCGACGATGAGTTTTTGCGCATCGGCGTCGTTGCCTGTCAGCACGCCCAGCGCGCCACGCGGCCCGTTGAGCTTTGCAGTTGTGGCCTGCAGGTTGGCCAGGCTGGCACCCAGCGGTCCCTCCCTGGCAGCCAGCGCGTTCAGGTTGTCCAGCAGTTCCTTGGCCGAAGACACCACGCGCGGGATCTCGGCCGACGCGTCGCCCCGCAGCACCTGGCGCACGGCGCCATCGGGCAGGGGCGGGTCGGTCAACACGCCGCTGTAGGCGCGGATGTTGGTATTGCCCACCACACCGCGCACCAGCGTGAACACGCTGGACTGGCGCAGCCAGTGCGCGTCGCGGGTGGGCACGTCGATCAGGATGCGGGCGTTGCCGTCTTCGGCCAGCTCGATGCGGCGCACGCGTCCGATGGGAAAACCCGAGAAGGTGAGGTTCATGCCCACCACCACGCCTTCGGAGTCGTCGGCCACCAGCACCAGGCGCTGCGTGGTCTCGAACGCGCCGCGCGCGTACATGAGGTACAGCACCGAACTGCCCACCAGCACCGCCGTGAAAAGCAGCAGCAGCAGGGCCTTGAACTCCACGTTCTTCACCGACGGCGGCGGGGGCGGTTCCGCACGGCCCGAAGGCGTGCCGGCCAGGTCAACAGGGTCGCGGGGGTCGGTCATGGAGTGTCAATAGTAATTGCCGACCAGGGAGGCCACCTCGATCAGCACCAGCATGGCAAAGACACGCACGAGGCCCTGCAGCTCGTCGCTGGTGCGCCAGCCCGCCAGGCTGCTTTCGTAGAGGCCGGCGGCCATGGGCATGAGCGACACGGCCAGGCTGAAGAACAACGTCTTGAGCGCAAACACCAGCGTCACCGCCGGATTGAACACCTGGCCGAACATCCGCGTGTAGGCTGGCAGCCCAGCCGCGGAAAAGCCGTACACCGCCAGGTAGGCCAGCACCATGGCCACGACACAGCTCAAGGCGGCCAGCGTGATGACCGAGAACATGCCCGCCACCACGCGCGGCAGCAGCTCGCGGCCCACCGGGTCCACCCCCTGGGCGCGCATGGCATCGAAGACGCCGCGCCGGCGCATCTGCGCCAGCTCGGCGCCATTGGGAATGGTGCAGCGCAGGGCCACGAACAGCGCAGCTGTCAGCGGGATCAGCTCCAGGACCAGCACCCGGATGACCATTTCCATCGCGTACTGCGTCAGCCCGTAGCTCAGCGCCGTAACCACGACGATGCGCGTGATCACCAGGCTGACCAGAGCGCACAGCACGGTGAACCAGGTCAGCACCGGCGCCGTGTCCAGGTAGATGTGGCGTGCCAGCGCGCGGCGGTTGGCCGCGTCATAGCTGGAAGGCGACAGGGCCAGCACCACGATGAGCGAACCGAAGTGCACGATGCGCCACCAGGCCACCGCCCAGCGCCAGGGGGTGCGGGCCGCATGCTGCAGCGAATCAGTCACCGGGGGGGTCATGCACTGATGATAGCGGCGCACCGTGCCGCCGGGCACGGCTTGCGCGCTTGACATGCATCAAGGCGCTACACGCCGGGGCCACCTACAGTGAGGTACCCCAACAGCCTGCCCAGGGACACGCCATGGCCATCGAACTGTTTCGCAACCCCCATCACGCCTGCCTGATGTTCACCGACCTGATCGAGGAAGACGGTCAGGCCGTGCAGGCCAACCAGTTCCTGATCGTGGACAACGGCACCGGCGCGGTCATCGATCCGGGCGGCAACCTGGCGTTCAACGACCTGTTCCTCACGATGTCGCAGCACTTCCCGCCCAACAAGCTGAGCTGGCTGATCGCATCGCACGCCGACCCGGACATCATCGCGTCGCTGGACCGCTGGATGACATCCACCCAGGCCAAGCTGGTCATCTCGCGCATCTGGGAGCGGTTTGCGCCGCATTTCACCAAGGTGGGCAAAACGGTGGACCGGGTGGTCGGCGTGCCCGATGCCGGTGCGAAGCTGCCGCTGGGCAAGAGCGAACTGTGGCTGCTGCCCGCGCACTTCATGCACTCCGAGGGCAACTTCCATTTCTACGACCCCATCAGCAAGATCCTGTTCACGGGCGACCTGGGCGTGTCCATGATGTCGGGCAAGGACGCCGGCAAACCCGTGACCGACCTGAAGGCCCACATTCCGCTGATGGAAGGCTTTCACCGCCGTTACATGGTGTCCAACAAGGTGCTGCGGCTGTGGGCGCGCATGGCACGCCAGCTGGACATCTCCATGCTGGTGCCCCAGCACGGCGCCCCCATCCAGGGGCGCCAGGCCATCAACGACTTCTTTGACTGGATCGAGAGCCTGATGTGCGGTGTGGACCTGTTTGACGACCGCGCCTATCAGTTGCCCGTGGCCTACATCGATCCGGTGGCCGGCCGGGCGGCACCTGCGCTGCGGGTGGCTTGAACGGTACGCATCGCACACGTAGATTGCCGCCGTGATCTGTCGCGTAGCGGATTTCGCTGGGTCGGCCCAGCGCGTCGCGCGTGATCTGGGTGATCTGGCCCTGGGCGTCTTCTGTGCTGGTGACCCGGCCCGCGGCGTCGCGTGTGTAGCGGATCGTGCCGATGTCCGGGCTCGTTTCCGTCAGTACTTCGGCGAAGGCGTTGTACGTGTACTGGGTGGCCACGCCTTTGGGGTCGGTCAGCTG
>CAZUJD010000094.1:0-10519 GCA_964620025.1 uncultured Ramlibacter sp.
ATCGACGGTGCCATGCCGCGCCTGAACGCCATTCCCGCAGGCTGTGCCTACAACCCGCGCTGCACGAAGACTTTTGACCGCTGCAAGGTCGACCGCCCCGACCTGATGTCGGCCGGCGCCACGCGGGCCGCCTGCTGGCTGCATGAAAGCGGAGGTGTGCGATGAGCGGCTCCAAGGCTCTGGTGCAGGCACACGACCTGGCCAAGACATTTGACGTTTCGGTTCCCTGGCTGAACCGGGTCATTGAGCGCAGGCCGCGCCAGCTGCTCAATGCCGTGGACGGCGTGAGCTTCGAGATCGAAAAAGGCAAGACCCTGGCCCTCGTCGGTGAATCGGGCTGCGGCAAGAGCACGGTGGCGCGCCTGCTCGTGGGCCTGTATGAGCCCACACGTGGCGGCCTGACGTTTGACGGCCAGGATGCCCACGCGTCATTCAAGACAGCAGAGGGGCGCAAGCTGCGCCGCCGTATCCAGATGATCTTTCAGGACCCGTATGCGAGCCTGAACCCGCGCTGGATCGTGGAAGACATTGTGGGCGAGCCGTTGAAGGAGCACGGCATCATCACCGACGGCGCGCAGCTCAAGCAGCGTGTAGGTGAACTGCTCAAGTCCGTGGGCCTGAGCCCGCTGGACATGGTCAAGTACCCGCACCAGTTCAGTGGTGGGCAGCGCCAGCGCATCTCGATTGCACGGGCCCTGGCGACCGAGCCCGAGTTCCTGGTGTGCGACGAGCCTACCAGCGCGCTGGATGTCTCGGTGCAGGCGCAGGTGCTCAACATCATGAAGGATCTGCAGCAGAAGCAGGGCCTGACCTACCTGTTCATCTCGCACAACCTCGCAGTGGTGCGCCATGTGAGTGACGAGGTCGGCGTGATGTACCTGGGGCGCCTGGTGGAGCTGGCGCCCAAGCAGGCGCTGTTTGCGACGCCGCAGCACCCTTACACGCGCATGCTGCTGGACGCGATCCCGAAGATGCACGATACCGGCCGCCAGCGCACGCCGGTCAGCGGCGAGGTGCCCAACCCGCTGAACCCTCCCACGGGTTGCACTTTCCACCCGCGCTGCCAGCACGCCAATGACCGCTGCAAGGCCGAACGCCCCAAGCTGCTGGACCTGCGCGGCGTGAAGATTGCCTGCCACGCGGTCGAAGAAAACCCCATCTTGTTCCTGTTTTTTAATGGGGCCAACGCAGAACCGGATTCGCCGGGAGGCTGGGGGCGCCCCCTGGTGGGTGAGGCGGCCGCAGGCCGCTTCGGGGGTGGTTCATGCGTAGCGCTTGCTGCGCAGGTTGTTCTTCATGTCCTTGAGCATTGGTTGCAGCTTGGCTCCGCCGATGCGAAGGGCTACGGTGGTCGCGAGCACATCGATGATCATCAGGTGCAGCAGACGTGACACCATGGGGCTGTAGCGGTCAAAGCCCTCGGGATGGTCGGCGGCCAGGTGGATGTGGCCGGCTGTCGCCAGCGGCGAGCCGGTGGCGGTGATGACGATGGCGGTGGCGCCGTTGCGCCGTGCGATGTCGCAGGCGTCCATCAGGTCGCGCGTTCGTCCCGAGTTAGAGATCACCACCAGACAATCACCGGGCCCCAGCAAGGATGCGCTCATGACCTGCATGTGGCCGTCGCTGTAGGCAATGGTGTTCACGCCCAGCCGGAAGAACTTGTGCTGCGCGTCCAGCGCCACAATGCCCGAATTGCCCACGCCAAAAAATTCGATGCGCCGCCCTGATGCGCACGAACCCACCAGGGCGTCGACCGCCTTTTCGATGGCGAACGTGGATGCGTCGTTGCGGTATTTCAGAAAGGCGGCCACCGCGTTGTCTATCACCTTGACCAGCACATCGCCGGTCTTGTCGTCTGCATCCACGCTGCGATGGATAAAGGGCACGCCTTCGCTGACGGTGCCCGCCAGCTTGAGCTTGAAATCGCTCAGTCCGTCATAGCCCACGCTGCGGCAAAAGCGCACGACGGTGGGTTTGCTCACATGAGCGCGGTCCGCAAGCTCGCTGACCGGCAGATTGGCAAATGAACGTGGATCGCTCAGCACCAGTTTGCCTACGCGCTGCTCCGCCGGTGCCAGCGAGGGCAGCGAAGCCTTGATACGTTCCAGCATGGTCATGTCTCCAGAAGTTGCCTAGTTCTCTTCGCTCCAGCAAAAGCCGTCGCGCGCGATCATGGCGCTGGACGCGCTGGGCCCCCAGCCACCCGCGGCATAGGGCCGCGGCGGTTCGGCCGATGCCTTCCACGTATCCAGCAGCGGTCCGACCCAGCGCCAGGCCTCTTCCTGCTCGTCGCTGCGCACAAACAGGTTCAACCGGCCGTCGATCACGTCCAGCAGCAGCCGCTCATAAGCGCCCACGCGTTCGGAGCCGAAGCGCTTGTCAAAGTCCAGGTCCAGTTGCACCGGCGCCAGCGACTGGTTGGCCGACCGCGGCTGCGGGTGGTCCTGGCCCTGTGCCAGCAGGTGCAGTTCAAGCCCGTCGCGTGGCTGCAGGTTGATCACCAGCCGGTTGGATGCACCCTGCGGCGCGTGGAAAATCGCATGGGGGGCTGGACGGAAGTTCACCACGATGTGCGCATCGCGCCCCGCCAGCCTCTTGCCGGTGCGGATGTAAAACGGCACGCCGGCCCAGCGCCAGTTGGCGATCTCGGCGCGCAGCGCCACAAAGGTTTCGGTATTGCTGGTCGCGGCCACGCCGGGTTCATCCCGATAGCCGCGGACAGCTTCGCCATTGACGGTGCCGGCAGCATACTGGCCGCGCACCACATGCTGGCTCAGGGTCTCGGGCGTCCAGGGCTTGAGAGAGCGCAGCACTTTGAGCTTTTCGTCACGGATGGCATCGGCATGTGCGTTGATCGGGGGCTCCATGCCAATCGCGCACAACAGCTGCAGGGCATGGTTTTGCACCATGTCGCGCAGGGCGCCAGTCTGGTCATAAAAGGCACCACGCTTTTCGACGCCCAGGTCCTCTGCGATGGTGATCTGGATGTTGGCAATGGTTTCCCTGCGCCACAAGGGTTCGAACAGCGCATTGCCAAAGCGCAGTGCAAACAGGTTCTGCACCGACGGTTTGCCCAGGTAGTGGTCGATGCGGAAAACCTGCCGTTCCGAAAAAGCCTTTCGCACAGCGTCGTTGATCGCCCGATTGGAGGCCAGGTCATGGCCCAGCGGCTTTTCCAGAACAATGCGCACGTGTGGCAGGTTCAGGCCGGCAGCAGCAATCTGCTCACACACCTGGGTGAACAGCGCCGGTGCGGTAGCCAGGTACATCACCACGGTGGCAGCGTTGCGCTGGCGCAGGCTGGTCGCCAGTGCGGCGTAGTCGGGTGGCTGGGACAGGTCCAGCCGTACAAAATGCAGCAGCGCTGCGAATCGCGAAAACTCTTCGGGGCTGGGCCGCTTGGCCAGTTCCACGCCGTCAAAGCGCGACTGGATGAGCGCACGGTACTGGGCGTCGCCCAGGTCGTCGCGCGCCACACCGATGATGCGGGTGCCCTCGGGCAGGGTGCCGTGGCGAAATGCCTGAAACAGCGCCGGCATCAGCTTGCGCCAGGCCAGATCGCCGGTGCCGCCAAACAGTACAAGGTCAAGGCTCATGATCGATTCCGGGGAACAATACCGCAATGTAACTTAGTTTCATGAAATTCGACCAAAAATGGATAGGTGTTGTCCCGCGTTGCGGAGTCTTTCCTAGTGTTTTCCCGGTGGTGATAGTCGTGCGTGATGGATAGCATCGCCGCGTAATCAAATTACTTCTGGAGTTTTCATGAAACGCATGCTCACCGGCACGGCATTGGCCGTTGCGGCTTTTGGCGCCGCTGCGCAGGGCCAGGTCAACATCATTTGTTCCGTGCAGGCTGAATGGTGCAACCTGATGTCGACCGTGTATTCGCGCACCACCGGTGTGAAGGTCAACATGACGGCCAAGGGCTCTGGCGAAGCGTTGGCCCAGCTGAATGCCGAGAAGGCCAACCCCAAGACCGACATCTGGTTCGGCGGCACAGGCGACCCGCACCTTCAGGCGGCAGAGCAGGGGCTGACGCTGGAATACAAATCCGAGCAGATCAAGGACTTGCATCCCTGGGCCCAGAAGCAGGCGGCCGATTCGAAGTACCGCACCGTCGGTGTGTACCTCGGCCCATTGGGCTTTGGTTTCAACAATGAACTGCTGGCCAAGAAAAAGGCCAAGGCGCCTGCATCCTGGGCCGACCTGCTCAAACCCGAATTCAAGGGCGAGGTGCAGATGGCCAATCCAGCGTCCAGCGGGACGGCCTACACCATGATTGCCACGCTGGTGCAGCTGATGGGTGAAGACAAGGCATTCGACTACATGAAGAAGCTGCACCCCAACATCAGCACGTACACGCGTTCGGGCACGGCGCCTGTGAAGGCGGCTGCCCGTGGTGAAACCACGGTGTCCATCAGCTTTGTGCACGACGTGACGACTGAAGCAGTCAACGGCTTTCCGGTGGGCTCGGCCACGCCATCCGAAGGCACCGGCGCCGAGGTGGGCTCCATGAGCATCGTCAAAAGCGGTCCGAACACCGAAGCTGCCAAAAAGTTTTATGAATGGGCGCTGACACCAGGCGGCCAGCAATTTGGCCTGGCGGCCAAGCAGTTCCAGCTGCCCAGCAATACCAGGGTGCCCAAGGACCCGCGCATGACGGATCCTGCCAAGATCAAGCTCATCAACTACGACTACGCCAAGTACGGCGCCAGCGCCGAGCGCCGCCGCCTGATCGCGAAGTGGGAAAAGGAAGTCCTGAACCAGTCGCGCTGAAGCGGGCAGGTTGACAGACGATCTGCGGCCTGAACGGCTTCGCCCATCATGAAACTTTCCCTCAACAAGCCCTTGTGGCTGTGGGTCGTCGTGGGCGTGCTCGCCTACCTGGCCCTGCCCTGGTATGCCATCCAGGATGCCAACGGCCTGCGACTGATCCCGCAGGTGTTCTCGCAGGAGCAGGCCGGCAACGGCCTGCTGCAGGCCGCGCGTTATGGCCGGCCCTGGCTGTGGTTGGGGCTGGCGGGGTTGGCGATCGCAGCCCTGGGTGCCTGTTTGGCGCCCGGTCGCCGGCAGGGTCTGGTGTTGATGGCCGGTGGTGGCCTGGGCTTGCTGGCGCTGCTGGTCAGCGGCTTCACGATCGGTGCGCGTGGCTGGGCCTTTGAGTTGTTGACGGCCAGCTTTGGTGAACTGGCTGCGCGCCAGCCGGGCCTGGGTTGGGGCGGCTTTGTGGCACTGACGGCGCTGCTCATGCTGGCGGCGTTTGGCGTGGCGCGGCGTGGGTACTTCAAGGGCGACCTGTTCGTCGCGGCGGCCGTGCTGGGTTGCGGCAGCCTGCTGGCATTGTTCATCGTCTTTCCGGTGCTGAAGGCCCTGAGCGCAGCCTTCCTGCTGGAAGACGGCGGCTTTGCAGCCGGGGCCATCGTGGACCGTGTGGCCAGCGAGCGCAACTTCGGCCTGGGCTGCCTGACCGGGGGGCAGCGCTGCGGCGTGGCCTGGAACACGCTGTTCCTGGGGCTCATGACGGCGGCCAGCACCACGTTGCTGGGTACGCTGATGGCCCTGATGGCCGAGCGCACATCCCGGCGTTACAGCCGACCGTTGAACATTGTGGCCATGTTGCCCATCATCACGCCACCCTTTGTGGTGGGCCTGGGCCTGATCCTGCTGTTTGGCCGCGCCGGTGTGGCCAACCAGTTCCTGGAATGGGCTTTCGGCGTACCGCCGACCCGCTGGTTCTACGGCTGGTTTGGCGTGTGGATAGCGCAGACCTTTGCCTTCACGCCGATTGCCTTCATGATCATGCGCGGCGTCGTGCAGGGCGTCGCTCCGAGCCTGGAGGAGGCGGCGCAGACCCTGCGTGCCAGCCCGCAACAGACCTTCATGACAGTGACTCTGCCGCTGCTCAAGCCCGGCCTGGCCAATGCATTCCTGGTGGGCTTCATCGAAAGCATGGCCGACTTCGGCAATCCCATTGTGGTGGGCGGGCAGTATTCGGTGCTTTCAACCGAAATTTTCTTTGCCATCGTCGGCGCCCAGTATGACCAGGGCCGCGCGGCCTCGCTGGCCTGGATCCTGACCCTGTTTGCGCTCACGGTGTTTGCCATCCAGCGCGGGCTGCTGGGCAGGCAGAACTTCACCACCGTGTCGGGCAAGGGCGACTCGGGCATCGCCATGCCTTTGCCTCCTGCCGTGCGCCGTGTGGTGTATTGCGTGGCGTTGCCGTGGATGGCGTTCACGCTGGTGGTTTACCTGTTTGCCTTTGCCGGCGGATTTGTGCAGACCTGGGGGCGCGACTACACGATCACGCTGAATCATTTCCGTACGGCGTTCGCGCTCGAATGGGGGCAGTTCGGGCTGGTATGGGCGGGCACGGCCTGGAACTCATTCTTCACCACCATCAAGCTGGCGGCGATCTCCGCGCCCATGACGGCTGCCGTGGGCCTGATGATTGCCTGGCTGCTGGCACGCACCGAGTTCCGCGGCCAGGGGGCGTTCGAGTTCTCGGCCCTGCTGGCCTTCGCCATTCCGGGAACAGTGCTGGGCGTGAGCTACATCCTGGCCTTTAACGTGCCGCCGTTTGAACTGACTGGCACCGCGCTGATCATTGTGCTGTGCTTCATGTTCCGCAATTTGCCGGTCGGCGTGCGCGCGGGCACGGCGGCATTCAAGCAGTTGGACCGCTCGCTGGATGAGGCATCACTGATGCTGCGGGCCAACAGCGTGCAGACGCTGCGCCACGTGGTGTTGCCGCTGCTCAAGCCGGCGCTGGTGGCGGCGCTGGTGTACAGCTTCGTGCGGGCGATCACAACGGTCAGCGCGGTGATTTTCCTGGTGACTGCCGAAAATGAACTGGCCACTACCTACATCATCGGCCGCGTGGGCAACGGTGACTATGGCGTGGCCCTGGCCTATTGCACCGTGCTCATCCTGCTCATGTCGCTGGCGACCGCGCTTATTCAGTTCGTTGTCGGCGAGCGCAAGCTGGGACGCAGGAAACCAGCCACCCCGCAAGCGCCTTTGGCGGGGGGCGCCGCCAGTGGACCGGCATAGCCGGCTCAACGGCTGCCGCCTGAACAACATCCATCCGAGATAACCCATGTCTGGAATCATTTTCAAGAACGTCACCAAGCGCTATGGCACAGACCCGTCGGCGCCTCTGGCAGTGCAGGGCATCAGTTTTGAGGTGCCGCGTGGTACCTTGACGACCATTCTTGGCCCTTCGGGTTGCGGCAAGACCACCACGCTGCGCATGATTGCGGGGCTGGAGTCGCCGACGTCGGGCCAGATCATCATCGACGGCAAGGACGTGACGACGCTGGGTCCCGCGCAACGCAACGTCAGCATGATGTTCCAGAGCTATGCGCTGTTTCCCCACATGAATGTGCTGGAAAACGTCATGTATGGCTTGCGCATGTCGGGCATCGCGCAGGAGGCCGCGCGCCCGCAGGCGGTGGAAGCCCTGCGCAATGTGGGTCTGGTCGGCTTTGACGAGCGCTTGCCCAGCGAGCTGTCGGGCGGGCAACAGCAGCGCGTGGCCCTGGCCCGGGCCCTGGTGCTGGAGCCGGCCGTGCTGCTGTTTGACGAACCGCTGTCCAATCTGGATGCGCGGCTGCGCCGCGAGATGCGCGAGGAAATCCGCACGCTGCAGCAGCGTCTGCAGCTGACTGTGGCCTACGTCACACACGACCAGAGCGAGGCACTGGCCGTCAGCGACCAGATCATTGTCATGAACCAGGGGTTGATCGCGCAGCGTGGCACCCCTCAGGACCTGTATGAGTACCCCCAATCAGAATTCGTTGCGGGGTTCATGGGGGAAGCCATGCTGTTTCCTGCGGTGGCCGGTGCCGACGGCACGGTCTCGCTGGGCCCGTTGACACTCACTGCCCGCCGGCCGGTGGCTCCCGGGGCGGTGAAGGCCGCGGTGCGGCCGGAAGCCTGGAGCATCCATCGTGATGGCAGCGGCCTGCAGGCCACCTGCATCAAGTCGGCCTATCTGGGCAACGTCTATGAGTACACTTTCAAGACCGAACTGGGGCAGATTTTTGTCGTGTCGCCCAACCTGACGGAGGTACTGGCGCCCGGCGCACAGGCGGGACTGAGCCTTGCCGACCACGGCGTTTCTGTGGTGCCGGCAGCGGCGGGTTCGTAACGCCCACGTACCCCGCGGTCCTGGTCAGGCCGGATAATCAGTTTCATGAACCAACTCGACGCGCTCAAACAGTTCACCACGGTGGTGGCCGACACCGGAGACTTCCGGCAACTGGACGCCTTCAAACCGCAGGATGCGACCACCAATCCTTCGCTCATCCTGAAAGCCGTGCAAAAGCCGGATTACCAGCCCTTGCTCAAGGACACGGTGGCGGCCCATCGCGGCAAGCCGCTGGATGAAATCATGGACCGGCTGCTGGTGCGTTTCGGGCGGGAGATCCTGGGGCTGATACCCGGCCGTGTTTCCACCGAAGTGGACGCCCGCCTGAGCTTTGACGCCGATGCCACCTACACCCGGGCTGAACGCATCATCGAGCTGTACCAGGCCGAAGGCGTCCCGGTTGAGCGCGTGCTGATCAAGATCGCCGCCACCTGGGAAGGCATGCAGGCGGCGGGCCGCCTTCAGCGGCGCGGCATCAACACCAACCTGACGTTGCTGTTCTCGTTCTGCCAGGCGGTGGTGTGCGGCCAGGAGAAAGTGCAACTGATATCTCCGTTTGTGGGGCGCATCTACGATTGGTACAAGAAGCAGGCCGGCGCGTCGTGGGACGAAACCGCCAACGCCGGGGCCAACGATCCGGGCGTGAAATCCGTACGGCAGATCTACAACCATTACAAGTACTTTGGCATTGCCACCGAAGTCATGGGCGCAAGCTTTCGCAATGCCGGGCAGATTACTGCGCTGGCGGGTTGTGACCTGTTGACCATCAGCCCGGAACTGCTCGCCGTGCTGGCGGCCAGTGATGCCCCGGTTTCGCGTGTGCTGGACGTCGCATCCGCGCAAGGCATGAACCTGGCGCCAGTCAATCTGGACGAGGTCGGGTTCCGCTACGCGCTGAACGAGGACGCCATGGCGACCGAGAAGCTGGCCGAAGGCATACGCGCCTTTGCGGCCGATGCGATCAAGCTGGAACAGCTGATGCTGGCGGCCTGAGCGGTATGGACCGCGACATCGCCGAACGTCCGCGCTGTGACCAGGCATCAGCCTGGGCCGCATTGCAATCCCAGTTCTATACGGCCGGACGCGACTTTGACCTGCGGGACGCGTTTGCTGTTGATCCAGGCCGATTTGACGCATTCAGCCTGCAGGCGCCACACGTGTTCGCAGACCTTTCCAAGAACCTGGTGGACGGCCAGACGCAGGCTTTGCTTCTGGCGCTGCTCGATGAATGCCGGGTGGAACTGCACCGTGATGCCCTGTTCGCAGGTGGCCTTGTCAACTCGACCGAGCATCGCGCGGCCATGCACTGGCTGCTGCGCTCGCCGCACAGTGTGCCCGGGCTGGAGCCCGCATACGCCGAAGTCGCCGCAACGCGTGACGCCATGCTGGCCTATGCCGATGCTGTTCGAGCCGATGACGGGATTACCGACATTGTGAACATCGGCATTGGCGGCTCCGACCTGGGGCCCCAGATGGCCGTGCTGGCCCTGCAGGCCTATGCACCGCCGGGCAAGCGCTTTCATTTTGTGTCGAACGTGGACGGTCATGAACTGGCGGCTGTGCTGGCGCAAGTGCAGCCGCACAGCACGCTGTTCCTGGTGGCGTCCAAAACCTTCACCACGATAGAGACCATGACCAACGCGCTTTCAGCGCGTCATTGGTTTGACCGTCACGGCGGGCGGGATGTGGCCCGTCATTTCGCAGCGCTGACCACCAACATCGACGCTGCTCGGGATTTCGGCATCACCACCACCTTTGGCTTTCGTGACTGGGTGGGTGGCCGCTACTCCATGTGGTCAGCCATCGGTCTGCCGATTGCCTTGGCGATCGGTTCGGCCCATTTTCGCGACCTGCTGGCGGGGGCCCATGCCATGGATGAGCACTTTCGCCAGACCCCGGCGGCGCAGAACCTTCCGATGCGGCTGGCGCTGCTGGACATCTGGTACCGGAATTTCCATGGGTTTGGCAGCCGCAGCATTGCGCCGTACCACAGTGCGCTGCGCCGGTTGCCGGCCTATTTGCAGCAGCTTGAGATGGAGAGCAACGGCAAGCGGGTAGACATGCATGGCGATGTGCTGCAATTGCAGACCGCGCCGGTGTTGTGGGGCGAGCCCGGCACCAACGGGCAACACGCCTACTTCCAGATGCTGCCGCGCCACACATTCACTGGCGGGGCATCAGGATCAACTGCTGGCCAATGCACTGGCCCAGGCCCAGGCACTGATGCTGGGCAGGCTGGATGCGGGCGGCCACCGCCATTTCCCCGGCAACCGGCCGAGTACCGTGCTGTTGCTGGATGAACTGACGCCGCAAAGCCTGGGGGCGCTGATCGCGATGCATGAACACCGCGTGTTTACCAGCGGTTCG
>CAZUJD010000095.1:0-10506 GCA_964620025.1 uncultured Ramlibacter sp.
GCACCGAACTGGTGGCGCTGCAGCGCGACAACCTGGAGATGGGCAACATCTCGCCTCAGGACATCTCCAAGCAGGTGCCCGCATGGTCGGTGCTGACCTCGGCCTACCTGTTTCGTGACGCCAGCCACCTGAGCGCGTTTTTCGCCAGCGACCTGGGCGCGCAGATGAAGAAAATGGTCGAAGACCAGCTCAAGGTCAAGATCCTGGGGCCGACCTTCTTCGGTACGCGCCACGTGGGCCTGAAAGGCAAGAAGAAGATCAATGTGCCCGCCGACCTGGCCGGCGTGAAGCTGCGCATGCCCCCCGGCGACACCTGGCAGATGCTGGGCAAATCGCTGGGCGCAAACCCCACGCCGATGGCCTATGCCGAGACCTACACCGGCATGCAGACCGGCGCGGTGGACGGCCAGGACAACCCCCTGCCCAACGTGCAGAACATGAAGTTCTTCGAGGTGATGGGCCAGATCGTGCTGACCTCGCACCTGGTGGCATACGACCTGCTCACGGTCAACATGAAGACCTGGAACAGCATGAACGCCGCGCGGCAGAAGAACTTCCAGGCTGCCGCCGACAAGGCCATCGCCTGGAGTGCGGCCGAGCACACCAGGCGCGAGGCCGAGCTGGCCGAGACCTTCCGCAAGGCCGGGCTGGACGTGTACGTGCCCAACGTCAACGCGTTCCGTGACCATGCCCAGAAAATGTACCTGGCCTCCGATGACGCCAGGAACTGGCCCGCCGGCATCATCGACAAGATCAACGCCATCAAGTGACTTCCCCCCGAAGCGCTTCGCGCCCTCCCCTCGACGGGCCGATGCCGACGGCCCGGCAGGGCCGTTTCCGTGGCATCCCCGCATTTCTGCACCGCTGCGCCGAAGCGGTGGCGGCGGCGCTGCTGGCGGTGATCTTTGTCGCCTTCATGGTCCAGATCGTCATGCGCTACGTGTTCAACTGGCCTGTGGGCTGGACGACCGAGCTGTCGCTGGCGGCCTGGCTCTGGCTGGTGCTGTGGGGCGCGGCCTTCGTGCTCAGGGACCATGAGGAAATCCGCATCGATACCTTTGCCGACAGTGGCGGCCCGCGCCGCCGCCGGGTGGTGCAGGCGATCGGGGCGGTGAGCCTGATCGTGCTGTTCGGCATGTCGCTGCCGGCGGCCTGGTCCTACGTCACCTTCATGAAGGTCGAAAAGGCCTCTTACCTGGGCGTGCGCATGGACTTCATGTATTCCATCTACATCATCTTTGCCGTGGCCGTGATCGGCCGCTGCCTGCGCCAGCTCGTGCGCGGGCCTGCGCCCAAAAGCGGCGATTCCACCTCGGCGTCCGCACTGTGAACTTCACCAGTCCCTTTTCCCTGGCGCTTGGCGTCATCATCGGCCTGAGCCTGCTCGGCGTGCCCCTGGGCCACGCCATGATCGGCGGCTCGGTGCTGTACCTGTACCTCAAGGGCATGGACATGGGTGCCGCCGCCGAGCAGCTGCTCAACGGTACCTATTCCAGCTTCCTGCTGCTGGCCATTCCGCTTTTCATCCTGGCGGCCACGATCATGAGCACCGGCAGCATCATGGACAGGCTGCTGCGCTTTTGCAATGCGGTGGTCGGGCGTTTTCCGGGCGGCCTGGCCCAGGTGAACGTGCTGCAAAGCGTGGTGTTCGCCAGCATGTCGGGCAGTGCCCTGGCCGACGCGGCCGGCTCGGGCAAGCTCATGCAGACCATGATGACGCGCGACGGCAAATACACGCCGGGGTTTGCGGCGGCCCTGAGTGCGGTGTCCTCGGTCATCGGTCCGATCCTGCCGCCGTCCATACCGCTGGTGCTGTACGCGCTGGTGTCGGGCACGTCGATTGGCTACCTGTTCCTGGCCGGCGTATTGCCGGGCCTGCTGCTGGGCGCGGTACAGATGGCGCTGATCTGGTGGCTGGCCAAACGCCGGGGCTTCCCGGTGGAGCCACGGGTGCCGCTGCGCGAGATGCCGCGCATCACGCGTGAGGCCTTTCCCGCACTGATGCTGCCGGTGATCCTGCTGGGCTGCCTGTACAGCGGCATCACCACGCCGACGGAAGCCGCAGGCGTGGCCGCGGCCTATGCGCTGCTGATCGCCGGCGGCCTGTACCGCAACCTGCGCTGGCCCGACCTGTATGACGCGCTGCTGTCCAGCGCGCGCATGAGCATTTCCATCGGCATGCTCATTGCCGGCGCCCTGGTGTTCAACTACGTCATCACGTCAGAGAACATACCCGCCACCCTGCGCGGCATGCTGCATGGGCTGCAGCTGTCGCCCATGGTGTTCCTGCTGCTGGTCAACCTGATCCTGCTGGTGCTGGGCGCCTTCCTGGAGGGCTCCACCATCATCCTGATCATCCTGCCGGTGCTGCTGCCCACGGCCGTGGCATTGGGCATCGACCCGGTGCATTTCGGCGTGATGGCCGTGCTCAACATCATGATCGGACTGGTCACGCCGCCCTATGGTCTGCTGCTGTTCATGATGATGAAGATCGCCAATGTGTCGCTCGCCGTGCTGGTGCGCGAATCGCTGCCGTTCCTGCTGGTGATGATCGCGGCGCTGGCCCTGGTGACCGTGTGGCCCGGCTTTGTGCTGGTGCTGCCGCGGCTGGCCGGATACACCGGCTGAGCGGGCTATACTGGGCCCGTGCGCTGCCTGAACACCTTCCCGATGATCACCATGATTACCTCGCCCATGTGGGGCGAGGTGGTGAGCGCGCAGGTTCAGTAGACGCATTTCCACCCAACCCCGCCAGGACGGCCGGGGTTGCATGTTTTCTCCGGGCTGCGATGGCCACCCCAGGAGAACCCCATGACACCACCTGTCCCCCAATGTCCCGCGCTGCGCGTCGGGCTGCTCGGCTTTGGCGTGGTCGGCTCGGGCACGCATGCCGTGCTGGCCGCCAACCGCGCCACCATTACCGCCCGGGCGGGTTGCGCCATCAACCTCACGAAGGTGGCAACGCGCACACCGGCGCGCGCCCGCGCCGCGCTGGGGCCGGACGTGGCGCTGCTGGACGACCCCCGACGGCTGGTCGCCGATCCGGACATTGACGTGGTGGTCGAGGCCATGGGAGGCACGGGCGTCGCGCGTGACTGCGTGATGGCTGCCATTGCCCATGGCAAACACGTGGTAACGGCCAACAAGGCGCTGCTCGCGCTGCATGGCGAGGAAATATTTGCCGCGGCGCTGGCGCGCGGTGTGTCCGTGGCCTTCGAGGGGGCCGTGGCCGTGAGCATTCCCATCGTGAAGGCACTGCGCGAGGGCCTGGCGGCCAACCAGATCGAATGGCTGGCCGGCATCGTCAACGGCACCAGCAACTATGTGCTGACGCAGATGCGTGACCACGGGCGCAGCTATGCCGACGCGCTGGGCGAGGCACAGGCCCTGGGCTATGCCGAGGCTGATCCGGCCCTGGATGTGGACGGCGGCGACGCCGCGCACAAGCTGTCCCTGCTGGCGGCGCTGGCCTTTGGCGGTACGCCCCGCTTTCACGACGTGCATGTGCAGGGCATCCGTGGGTTGCAGGCTGAAGACTTTGCCCACGCCGCGCGATTGGGCCACACGGTCAAGCTGCTGGCCGTGGCACGCCGCGACGGCGACCGCCTGCAACTGCGCGTGCACCCGGCGCTGGTGCCCGCAGATACGCTGATGGCGCGGGTGGACGGCCGCATGAACGCCGTCATGGTCAAGGGTAATGCCGCAGGCGTCACGCTGTACTACGGCGCAGGTGCCGGCTCGCACGAAACCGCGTCTGCGGTGGTGGCCGACCTGGTGGACCTGGCGCGCTTGCTGCGCGGCGGCGGCACGCCGGGCTGTGTGCCCTCGCTGGGTTTTCATCATGACGCCGGGCCTGCGTGTGACATGGAACCGCTGGATGCACTGCGGCTGCGCCAGTACCTGCGGGTGGCGCTGGACCGGCCACAGGCCGCGCAGCAGGTGCGCGATGTGCTGGCCGCGCACGGCATCGGGCTGGCGCAGCAGGTCCAGACACCGGATGCGCTGGTCCTGCTCACCCATGAAACCGAGGAGTGGCGCGTGACCGGCGCAATGCGCGCCCTGTCGCACAACGGTACCGGCCGCAGCGAGCCGGTGAGGCTGCGGGTGGAGGCCCTGGCGTGAAAGGGAATGCCGGCGCGTGGTTCAGGCCAGGCGCCTGAACCACAGCATGGACAGCCCGCCGGCGGCCAGCATCAGCAGCGCCGCGCCCAGGGCCAGCAGGGCTGCCAGCTCGGTTTCGCGGCGCACCACCTGCAGCTGGGAGCCCATGGTGGCGTAGACGTCGCGCAGCTTTTCGGCCGTGCCGGCCTGGTGGTAGTCGCCGCCGGTCATGCGGGCCACCTCGCGCAGCGTGGGTTCGTCCAGCTGCAGGTACATGGCCATGCCTTCGTCGCCATAGGCGCCACCGTTGGGGTTGCCCAGACCCACCACATGGATGCGCACGCCGCGGTCGGCGGCCATTTTGGCGGCCTCCAGTGTGTCCATGCCGGTGGTGCGGCGGCCGTCCGTCAGCAGGATGATGGCCGCCGACGCGTACGAGCCCGGCGGCACCGGCGTGATCTGTTTGGGCGCGGGCCTGACCTTGTCGTCCAGGCTGCGCCCGCGCGGGCGGTTGCCGCTGTAGGGGCCAAAGCTGGCGCCAAAGTTCATTTCCGTCACGTCGATGCCGTGATCCGGGAACAGCTCGGCCAGGCTCATGGCAATCGCGTTGCCCACGGCAGTGCCGCGCTGCATCTGGATGCCGTCAATCGCCGTGACCAGCGCCGCGCGGTCCAGCGTGGTGCGCTGGGCCACCTGCGTGCTGCCGGCAAACGTGACCAGGCCGACCTCCACCTGTTTGGGCAGGCCCTGAAGGAACAGCCGGGCCGCGTCCTGCGCGGCTTCCATGCGGGTGGGCTTGACGTCGTTCACGCGCATGCTCAGCGACACGTCCACGGCCAGCATGATGGTGGTGCGCGCCCAGGGCAGCGGTATGCGTGCCACCGGCCGCGCCGTGGCCAGCAGCAGCAGGGCAAACGCCAGCAGCAACAGGGCCGGGGGGACGTGGCGGCGCCACTGGCGCCCGCTGGCCGCAGCCTTGACCAGGCCCAGGTTGCTGTAGCGCAGCGCGGCCTTGCCGCGGCGGCGCAACAGCCACACATAGGCCAGTGGCAGCAGGGGCAGGACCAGCATCAGCCAGAGGTACTGGGGCCATTGGAAAAACATGCTGCCATCGTGCCCGCGAAGTGCCGGCTTGGCAACCGCCGCACAGGCACTAACGTGGTGCGGCGCCCCGCGCAGGGCGCCTGGGTTTGCGGGCGGGAGCGGTTACCAGCGGCGCCACGGCCTGCAGCCATTGCAAGGCTTCCACATGGGCGACAAAGTGCCGCAGGTAGTCACCAGGCAGGGCCTGCATGAGCTGCAGCGCCTGCAGCGCCAGGCCGTGCGAGTTCAGCGGCCCGGCGTTGGGCCGGCGCTGCGCTGCCGCCGCGGCCACGCTGTCCTGCGCGCGGGTGCGAGCCCAGGCGCGGCGGAACCTGACCGCGCTGGCCAGTTCGTCGCTGTCGTGGCGGGGTTGGGGCCAGCCAACCGCCCCCGCGGCGGGCTGGCGCCCGGGGGTGGGGGCTGTGGTGGCGGCTGTTGTGGTACCTGTTTCGGGCGTGGCTTCGGTGCGGGCGCGCAGCAGCGCCTGCACCGGCTCGCTCTGGCCCGCCATGCGGCGCGCCAGGGCCTGCTTCTGCCATTGCCGCGCCGTGCTCATCGTGCGGCCGCCACATGCCCGGCCGCGCGCGGCACGGGCGCCAGCTCGACGCGGCGGTTGCGGGCACGGCCGTCCTCGGTGGCGTTGGACGCCACGGGCTGTTGCGCGCCAAAGGCCGCGGCAAACACCTGACCCGGCGGCATGCCTTCGGCGATCAGGGCCCGGGTCACGGTCAGTGCCCGCTGGGCCGACAGCTCCAGGTTGTCCTCGAACCGCTGGTTGCGGCCCGACACGCCGCGGTCGTCGGTGAAGCCGCTGATCATCAGCACCTCACCCCGCTCGGCGGTGTAGACGCGCAGCGGGTGCACCAGGCTGCGCAGCAGCTGGCGGCCTTCGGGCTGCAGTTCGGCCGAGCTGAACGTGAACAGCACGCTGCCGCTGATGCCGATGCGCCCGTTGGCCAGCGTCACGCGGCCCGAGGCCAGCGGGATCGCCAGCGCCTTCTCCAGTGCCATGCGGCGCTGTTCTTCGATGCGGCGCTTTTCAATTTCGGCGTTCAGGTTGGCGACCAGGTCCATCTGCACCACCAGCACCCCCATCAGCACCAGCACGAAAGCGCCGAGCAGACCCGTCATGAGGTCGCCAAACACGGCCCACACGGGCGCGGCCTGGTCGCCGGTGCCGTCGTCAACGGTGTCTTCCAGCCCGGACATCAGGCAGGCTCCGCTTCACGCGTGGTGCCGGGGGCGGGCGCGCCCAGGGTGCGCAGCCGCTCCAGCACGCCGTGCTGCGCGCTGATGCTCAGGTCGATCACCTCGCGGGCCTGCGCCACGTAGTAGGCCAGTTGTTCGTCACTGCGCGCGGTGGACCGGGTGATGGCCGACTCCACCTGCTGCAGCGCCGCAGCCAGCTTTTCATTGCCGGCATGGAACAGCTCCACGCCCTGGCCGAAGGCTTCGCCCCAGCTGGACAGCTCCACTGCATTGGCCTGCGCCAGGGTGGCCATCTGCGCGGCCTGCCGCGCGGCTTCCTCGACGGTCAGCATCAGGGCCGACAGGCGCTCCACCAGCGCGGTGCGTTCGGTCAGGGCGGCGTTTTCCTGGCCGGACAGATGGGCCATCTCCTGGCGCAGCTGCACCAGCACGCCGGCGGCGGCCTGCGGCACCTCGGACGCTGTTTGCAGCAGCCGCGCCAGCGGCGCTTCCAGCGCGTTGCCCAGCGTGGCCAGGTGCTGTGCCACGGCGGCCTGCAGCTCGCCCAGGCGCGCCACGGCGGCCTCACCGCGGCGCTGCTCGTCGGTGCGCAGTGCCTCCATCTGCGTCTGCCAGGTGGCGGCCAGCACGTTCATGCTGCTGTCCATGCGGGCGGCCAGGGTGCCGACGTCGGCGGTGACCTGACCGGCCAGTGTGGTCACAGTGGCCGCAAGCCGCTCGCCCAGTGCGCTGGCACTGTCATGGGTCTGCCCTGCGGCAGTGGCTGCGGCTGCACGCACCTGCTCACCCAGGGCGGCCAGGCTGGCGGCGGTCTGCTCCGCCAGGGCCGTCACGCTGGTGTGGGTCTGCTCGGCCAGCCTGGCGGTATCGCCGTGCACCTGCAGGGCTAGCGCCTGCACCTGCTGCGAGGCCTGCTGCGAGGCGGCCTCCAGCCGCCCGGCGGTGACCTGGGTGAGTTTGTCCACGCTGGCGGCCATCTGCTGCGCCAGGGTTTCCATCCGCGCTGTGGCGTTGCCCGCCAGGCCGTCCATGCGCTCGGCGGTCTGGCCCCACTGTGTGCCCAGCCCGGTGGCCAGCGCCTGCAGCTGCGCGGACCAGGCCTGCAGGCGTTGCGCTTCGTGCTGCGCCTGGTCCCGTGCGATCTGCGCCATGGTGGATTCCATCACCGGGCGGATGCTTTCGCCCGCGGCACGCGCGCCGCTGGCCAGGCTGTCGTGCAGCGCCACGCCCACGTCGTGCGCCAGTGTGGTGTAGGCCGTGGCGGCTTCACGCTGGAACGCAGCCTGCGACGCCAGCATGCGTTCGTCCAGCTGGGCGCTGCGCTGTTCAATGCGCTGCATCAGCGTGTCCAGCCGGTCCACGATCTGCGGCAGCGTGCCGGCCTGTGCCTGCAGCGCGTCAACCTGGGCCTGTGCCGTGCGCAGGGCTTCCTGCTGCTGGTGCGCGGGTGAATACACGCGCAGCACCGTGGCCACGCTGCCCTCCAGCAGCCGCGCCACGGCCAGCCGCTCGCGCCGGCACAGCGTGGACATCAGCCCCAGCATGGCCGACGCGGCCACACCGGCCACCGACGTGCCGAACGACAGGCCCAGGCCGCGGATCGGCTCGGCCAGCGCCGCCCGGATCGTCTGCAGGTCGGTGGAGCCCTCCAGCGCGAACACCGCGCCGCGGAAGGTGACAACCATGCCCAGGAACGTGCCCAGCATGCCCAGCATGACCAGCAGGCCCACGAGGTAGGGTGTCATGGCCGGCCCGGGCAGGGCGCCGCGGCCGGACTCGATGCGCAGGCGCACGGGCGTGCGCAGCCCGGCGGGCACGGCGGCCAGCCAGCCCTCCAGCGTGCCGCCGGCCGGTTGCGCGAGCGCCAGGGCCAGCGCGGCGCTGTCGGCGCGGTACTGGTGCAGTTCCCACGCACCCGACAGGAACGCCGCAGCAATCGCCACGGTCATGGCCAGCGCCAGGGCATGCGTGCCCACATAACCGGCGCCGATCCAGACAATGGCCGCCAGGCCGATGGCAAATGCAATCCAGAAAAGTCGTTGGGTCATGGGCAGATCAGGGGGAAGGGTTCAGTTCAACACCGGTGGCTTCAATCAGCCCGGCAATGGGTTCAAGCCGCAGGTCCAGCTCGGCGCGCAGCGCCTGATGCCAGTCCTGCTCGAAATCGTGCAGCCAGGCGCCGGGGCGGCGCCAGCGCATGGGGTCGTCTTCGGGCGGAGCGCTGCCATCGGGCAGCGCCTGGCGGGCGTCGGCGAGTGCCTTCAGGTGGGCGGCCTGCAGCTGGCCAAAGCGCCGTTCCAGCACCGTGACGGCCACCGGCAGCAGCGCCTGCTCGCGCGGGGCGATCACCTTGTCCATGGCGGCATCCAGCGCCGCAAGCTGCTGCAGGGCCGGGCCGGCCTGGGCCAGCGCGTCGCGCACACGCTGGCGCAGCGCATCCAGGGCCTGCCCCATCTGGCGCTGCAGCTCCAGGTGACGGCGCTTGTAGGGCGCATAGCTGAACTCGTTGGGCAGGGCGGGTGCCTGCGCAATGGCGCGGGCTTGCTGGGCACGCACCTGGGCGAAGTCGGCGGCCAGCGCGGCCGGTGGATGCGGCCGCCGGACCGGGGCTGGCGTGCGCCCTGCAACGGCGCCCGTGGCCTGGATGGCGCGCAGCGCCGTGTGCAGGCTGATCGCGTCAAAGGCACTGACCCACTGCGCCAGCTGGTCGCCCATGCCCAGACCGGCCTCGGACGGGGCGGCGGGCGTCCACTGCGACAGCAGGCGGACCAGGGGGGTACTGGCAAATGCGGGGTTCACGGGGATGGACTCACGAAGGGCAGGGAAACCTGCACGGGGACCGTATTAGAAACGATCCGGCCCCCCGACCTGCCCGGGGCGGGGGGCAGCCGGCAACCGGGGCTGAGGGTATAACGGCTGTTTGGCCCGTCAATGACCTGGAGTCCAGCATGCAGCAACCCCCACCCCAGCCCTTTGTGCGCCATGCCGGCGCCGGCCCCACTGTGGTGTGCCTGCACTCCAACGCGAGCTCGTCCACCCAGTGGCGCGGCCTGATGGATCTGCTGTCGCCCGCCTGGACGGTGGTGGCGCCGGATTCCTATGGTTCGGGCAAAAGCCCCGAATGGCCGTCGGCCCACACCATTGCCCTGGACGACGAAGTGCGCCTGGTGCAGCACCTGGTGCAGGGCGCGCCCGACCAGCCGGTGCTGGTGGGCCATTCGTACGGCGGGGCGGTGGCGCTGATGACGGCGCTGCGCCATCCGCACAAGGTGCGGGCCCTGGTGCTGTACGAACCCACCCTGTTTGCGCTGGAGCAGGCGGCGCAGCCCGCCCCCAACGGCGTGGACGGCATACGCCAGGCCGTGGCGCGGTCCGCGCAGGCACTGGACGCGGGCGATGCTGACGCTGCTGCCGGGCATTTCATTGACTTCTGGATGAGCCCGGGCAGCTGGACCGCCACACCGGCCGAGCGCAAGCCCGGCATCGTGAAATCGGTGGTCAATGTGCGCCGCTGGGCCCATGCGCTCATGACCGAGCCCACCCCCCTGGCGGCGTTTGCCGCCCTGACCATGCCGGTGCTGTACCTGACCGGTGGGCAATCGCCCGAATCCGCCCACGCTGTGGCCCGGCGGCTGGTGCCGGTGCTGCCGCAGGTGACGGCCCGCCAGCTGGACGGGCTGGGCCACATGGGGCCGCTGACGCACCCCGACACTGTCAATGCCGAGATTGCATCGTTTCTGCAGGGCCTGTGAATGAACCACTTTGCGACCGTGCAGCTGCCGCATGCCAGCCGTCTGATCAACCACGGCCCCACGGTGCTGGTGACCAGCACCCACGGCGGGCGCAGTAACGTGATGGCGGCGGCCTGGAGCATGCCGGTGGAATTCACCCCGCCGCGCATAGCCATCGTGATTGACAAGAAAACCTGGACCCGCGAACTGATCGCCGCCAGCGGAGCGTTTGCCATCTGCCTGCCCGGCACGGCGCTGGCGGCGCTGACCTACGCGGTGGGCAGCATCAGCGGGCGCGAAGAAGACAAGATCGCCCGCCACAACCTGTCCACCCGGCCGGGCCCGGTGCTGGGCATGCCGGTGATCGAGCAGGGCTGCGCCG
>CAZUJD010000096.1:0-10347 GCA_964620025.1 uncultured Ramlibacter sp.
CCACAGGCCATCCTGCTGCCGGTTGATTTCGAGGAGGTGCGCAGGTACTCGCGCCAGTTCAAGTCCATCATCACCGAAATCGCGCCGGTCATGCAGGACCGTGGCGTGGACGAGGTGTACATCGATTTCACCCATGTCCCCGGCGGCCAGCGTGAAGGCGGCCGTGTGCTGGCCCGGCTGATCCAGAAAAGCATCTTCGAGGCCACCGGGCTCACCTGCTCGGTCGGCGTCGCGCCCAACAAGCTGCTGGCCAAGATGGCCAGCGAATTCAACAAGCCCAACGGCATATCGGTCATCCACGAGGCCGATGTGCAGTCCCGTGTCTGGCCCCTGCCCGTGCGCAAGATCAATGGCATCGGCCCCAAGGCCGAAGTCAGGCTGCACAAGCTGCACCTGCACACGATCGGCGACATCGCGGCGCAAACCCGGGAATGGCTGATCGACAACTTCGGCAAAAGCTACGGCGCGTGGATGCACGACGCGGCGTGGGGGCGCGACGACCGGCCCGTGCAGACCGAAAGCGAGCCCGTTTCCATGAGCCGTGAGACCACCTTTGACCGAGACCTGCACGCCGTGCGCGACCGGGCCGAGCTGGGCGCCATCTTCACCGAGCTGTGTGACAGGCTCGCCGGTGACCTGCAGCGCAAGGGCTATGTGGGCAAGACCATCGGCGTGAAGCTGCGCTACGCCGACTTCAGGATCGTCACGCGCGACCAGACCTTGCCGCAGCACACCGCCGATGCCCGGTTGATCCGCCAGACCGCCGGCCTGTGTCTGAAGCGCATCGACCTCACGCGGCGCTTCCGGCTGCTGGGCGTCCGGGTGGGGTCACTGGCGCGCGCGGCAGACCTTGCCCAGCCTGGGGAAACCGCTGCACCGGTGCCTGAGCCCGCGCGCAGCGGCGAGCTGTTCTAGGCCGCCCTCAATCGTTGGCCAGGTTGGATTTCCAGTAAACGATGCGCCGCGTGCGCTTGAGGTTGGAGCTGCTGGTCAGGCGCTGCAGGTTCACGGCAGAGGTCGGCGCACCCGAAATGTTGATGCCGCCGGACAGCACGGCTTCGGCCGTACCGTCGATCACCACGTTCGACACAAATGGTGACGACACCAGGCCACCGCCCACGAACAGCGCCGACGTCGATCCGCCGCAGTTGCCGGAGGTCGCCCCGATGGCACCGCCCGCGTTGAACAGGTTCAACGCGTAGCCGCGTGCCTCGCCCAGTGAATTCGTGCAGCTGGCCGACGATGGCGGCGTGGCGCGATGGGTGTTGAAGGTCACCAGGCCGTTGAAGATGGCGGCCGACGAGACCACCTGCTCACCGCGCCCGCCGTCCAGCCCGCGGAACCAGCCGCGCAGACCGGAATCGACCGTGACACCTGACGCCGAGCAGCCCGGTGCCGTGCTGTAGTCGCGCATGTTGGTATCTGTGTCCAGGGCAATCGCTGCAGCACCTGATGACGCGGTCACGGTCAGGTCGTCCAGGTACACATAGAACCGGTTGGTGATCGGGTCGGTGTACGGGTAATGCGTGGCCAGCGGGTGCTGGCGGTCGCCCGAGCCCACCGCCACATACACCTTGGTGCCGCTGCGGGCGACCGCCGGGCGGAACAGGAACTTCCGTCCTGATGTGTAGGCCACCTTGCGCATGGCCCATGCAGCGGAGGCCGCCGGCACACCGGCGGTCGTGGAGAAATCGGCGCGGTAGATGTTGCCGGCAGTGTCCACCACGTAGGCATGGTCCACCGAGCCGTCGCCGTTGGCGTCCACCAGCGACACGTCAGCGGGCACACTGCCCTCGGTGGTGAATGACTTGATCAGCGCGCCCGTGTCGGCGTTGATGACGAACATCGCACTGCCCTTGCGCCCGCTGCAGGTGGGCGATGAGGCATTGGAGTCCTCGCAGCTGGAATAGCCCCCACCCACAATCAGTACCGGGATCGAGGTGGAGTGTCCCTTGAGGAAGGCAATGCTCGGCGTCGACCAGGTCTGCCCGATGCCGGCAAAGCCCGTCGTGCAGTTCGTGTCATTGGTCAGATTGGGGCAACCCACGCGCCACTTGAGGCTGGGCGACGCGGGGTTGGACACATCAAATCCATAGATCATGCGGCCGCCCCGGCGCATGGTGGTGAACACCCACACGTTCGTGTTGTCGGCGTTCTGGTACAGCGCCGTGGAGCCGTCAAAGAAGTAGTCCTTGGCCACCGGTGTGGGGACGATCGTGGGGTCCACGCTCGGATAGTTGATCAGCGGGCTGTTGTCATGCAGGCGCTGCAGCTTCGAAATCGACTCCGGTGCCATGAAGGCCCAGCGCTCCCTGCCGGTATTGGCATCCACTGCACGGAACATGCCGTCGTTGGCGCCGTAATACACCGTCACGCCGGTGGTACCACCGTAGTCCACTGGCAAAGGACGCGAGTTCACCACGTCGCCGTGGATCGACGGGCGTGTACTGGCGCTGGTGTTGGACAGCTTCTCCAGCGATGCGCTCGCGTCCTCGCTGCCGCGCACCCAGTTGACCATGGTCGACGACAGCCCCGACGTGGCGGTGGAGAACGGCGTCAGCGACGTGCTGGCGGTCGAGGCCAGGGTGTAGATCGTGCGGTTGGACGCCCAGGTAGGCGAGGTGTTGGTGGTCGGCGGGTTGTTGCCCTTGCGCAGGATCTCGGCAACGCCACCCTTTTCCACCGTCGGTCCATCGGGCAGGTCCGACCATTTGCTGCCCGTGATGCCGGCCACGGTCGGGAAAGCCACGCAGGCACTGGAGGGCACGGGGTTGATGGGAACATCCTCCCAGTAGTTGCCCGAATCGGTAGTCCAGAACGACGCGGCGCAGTCGCTGATGAAACCCGTCTGCAGGCTGTCGGCGCGACGGTCGATGGCGTCGCCCAGCACAATGGCTGTGCCGTCCTTGATGGCCTTGAAGCGCTTGAGGTTGCCGTTCCAGCGCGGCGCGCCGTTCGGGTCCGGACGGAACATGCCGATAAACACCTGGTTCAGGCTTTCGCCGCGGTTGGTGGAACTGATGGGCAGGCTGGCCGCCGCGAATGCGCTGTTGACCGACTGGATTTCAGCCAGAATTTCCTTCAGGGCCATCTCGATCGCCGTCTGGTTGCCCACCTGGAAATACTTGCCCGCCGCATTGGTGGCTGCGCTGCGCAGCACACTGGAGTAAGCGGCATTGTTTTGCGCGTTGTAGGCATCCAGCACATAGACGCTGATGCCTTGCTGATAGAGGAAACGTGCCCATTCATCGGTCCAGCTGGCCGATGTGCCCGAGATCCCGCTGCCGGCGCTGACACCTTCGTAGCTCTGGTCGCCGGCGGGATAGGTCCCGTTGGCGTTGTTGGCAATCATGATGACGTAGCTGCGCCCGCAAGTGGACGACGACACCGGGCTGTAATACGTGCTGCCGGAAACGGCATGCTGTGTGGACAGGCCCTGACCCACAGCGGTGTAGGGCGTGGAGACACCGGTGTTGCCTGAGATGTCCAGGTTGGGGCTGGTCGACAGGCCGCCACGAAACACCGTCGAATTGCGGTAGTACTTGTAAAGCTCGTACAAGCCAGCCGCCTCGCCCGAGTTTTGCGCCACCTTTTCATTGGGCGAGTTGATGTTGCCCCGGATGCCACCCAGGATGTTGGACAGCTTGGTGCGGTTGGACGCCACCGACATGTCGCGCGCACCGAAACGGATGTAGGCGCCGTAGGTGCTGCCCGACTGGTTGTACATGGCCACACCGATGTTGATGGCTGCCGTGCTGGTCATGCCGGCCAGCACGTTCTGGATCGCCAGCAGCTCAGCCTCACCCTGGTTGCCCGAGTTGTCCGGCCAGCGCTGGGACGCCCGCGCCCAGTTGGCCGAGTTGTCGATCAGGAACATGATGTTGGGTGCGCCCGAACTGCCCGCACCGGCCGACGTATAGATGTCGATGTCCTCCGCATGGGCCAGTGCTCCCGTCAGCAGCAGGCACAGGGCTGCAAGCATGCGGCGCGCCCGGGTCGCAGTGCCATTCCATCGTGCGGCGTAGTTCATGGTGAGGTTCCCTTGTTTCAGGTGCATCCGGTGCCTGAGGTCTGCAGCTTGACTCCCTGCGTGACCACGGCTTGCGCGCCGGATTTGGTTTCAGTAGCGACAGCGGTGATCTCCCACAGGGCCTCGTAACACGAGCCAGAGACCACGCTGCCCGGCGCGCCGGCCACGCCAAAAGAGTCCTGGCGATCCTCGGTCAGGCCGCCGCCGCATGAAATGGGCACCGCCTGAAGGCAGCGCGGCGCCGGCGTCAGCGTGACCAGCACAATCGTGCGGCCGTCACCGTAGACGTCATTGCAGCGGCTGTTGGCAGGTGCGGAAACCGACGCCGGGCAGTTGCTGTTGTCCAGCACGGTCGTCGGTGCACTCTGGAAGGTCGGCGAACTGACAACCTGATCGATGATGGCCTGTGCCGAATCCATGGCAATGCCGCGCTGCTGCGCGTTGTCCACCAGCTGAAGGTCGCCCTTGCCGATGTTCATCGTTGTCAGGCCGATCATGGTGAGCAGGATCAGCATGATCAGTGACACGATGAGGGTGATGCCCTTCTGGGAGCGGCGTTTCATGAGGTTTCCTGGAAGATCTTGGTCGAGTAGGTCCGGCCAGCGGGACCATAGAACCGCACCAGCGACTGGAAGGTGCTGCGCTTGTAGGCGTCGCCTACCGGTCCCACAGTCTTGTCGGTGCCGCTGGCAGCATTGGTGCCGTCGGCATTGCGCCCCAGCACATAAGTCTTGTTGTCCACATGGCCGGCGGTGACCTCGCGGTTGCGTGTGAGCACCGAGACCTTCGCCGTGACCACCGATGCCCAGTTCTGCACACAGGCCGCTGCAGCGCAGGTGTTGTACAGGTCTGGCGCGGGCGTGTACACATCAGCGGCGCCATCCGCCAGGGCCGACGGCAGCAGGTCCAGGCCATATTCAATTTGCAGGTTCTCCACCCCCTGCACAAGCGAAATTGCCACAAATGCGCCGTTGGTCAGCTCGGCACGCTTGAGGGTGGGAATGCCGTCGCCGGCACGGTCGTTGTTGGCAACGTAATAGATGCGCACATGAAAACGGCGGATTTCAGCGACCGTGGTGCAGTCGTACTTGGTCAGCGTGAACGTGGAGGTCGTCGCCGAAAGCTTGAAGTGGTCCGTCACGGTGGCGGACCCCAACTCGCCGGAGGCGCCGCACGACGACGCCTGGAAGGCCAGATTGCCGGTGCCAACGGCGGCGCAGTCGCCCACACCGGCCACGCAGCCACTGGCCCGCCGGACCACCAGCACATCGGTACCAGCCTTCACGTCCGTCAGGCAGCTGAGCGTTGACGAAGTCACGTCGTTATAACCCTGCACATGCAGGCGCATGGCCGCCGCTATGTCGGCTGCGGCCGTCGCACAGGCGTCCGGCTTGGACGCCGGCATGGTCAGGTTGCGCGGATCGAATTCGGCGTAGTAGCCGGCGTTCTGTATTTCACCGGCGAGCGCCTCGATCGCATAGCGGCCGTTTTCGATTTTCTGGCTGGTCTTTTCGGTCTCGGTACGGCTCTGGCTGTTGTTGGACAGCAGGATCGCCATGGAGGCCACGATCAGCATGCCAATGGCAATGGTCACCATCAGCTCGACCAGCGAGAAGCCCCTGCTGGGCCTGCGTCCGACCGTGAAACTGTGCGGCTTGCTCATATGCACCCCAGCAAAGGCGCCACCACCGGCGCCGATATGGCCTTGCGCAAGCCGTCGTCCGTGCCATACAGGCCCTGCGCACAGGTGACACCCGGCGCCGTTGTGGCCAGCATGCCCTGCCAGGTCACCGTGACGCGGTAGATGGCCGGCCTGCAGATGCCTGCGGTCAGGTCCGCCGCCTGCACCTGCTCCACACATCCGCGCGCGCCGATCATGGCACCCACGTTGGTCGTCGATCCACCGCTGGTTGTTGTTTCACTGGCACCCTTGAGCGCATGGCTCCATTGGCACAGGTCCTGCTCGGCCACCGTGGTCAGCGTGGCGCAGGAGCTCGGCGCACTGTCGCCGGTACCGGCCGGCGACGCCGTGACATAGCTGGCCACCGCCACCGGATTGGCCTGCATGCGCTGGGTGAGATCCGCAAGTAGCGTCAGCGCCTGGGCCCGCTGGTAGGACTCGAACTGCGCCTGGCCCATGCGCGACTGCAGGCCAGCCAGGGCCAGCAGGCCAAATGACGTGATCAACACCGAAACGAGGATTTCGATCAGGCCCACCCCGCGCTGGGCGCGGGCGCCGAGCTGCCGCTTTGCCGTGTGTCGCACAGGTTTCAACATGTACTTCCCTTGGTGCCGTAAGGGCGGCCGCTTGGATCAATGGCCACACAACGTGATTCAGAGGCGGACGATGCCGAAAATACGAATGTCGGCGTGGTCGTTGAGGTGATGCGGCCCGAGCCGCGGTAGATGATCTGGGTCAGGCTGGTCGCGACGGCCACCGAACCGTTGGCCGATCGCTGGTCCAGCGGCGGACCCGATGGGTTGGAGGGATCCACGATGGACCAGCCCGACGCCCAGCTGCCGTCGATCGGGTTGACGGTGACACTGGTGTTGCGCTTGATCGCTTCGGAACGGGCCTTCAGCAGGCTCTGGTGAAAGTCCGTGGCCACACCGCGCAGGCGCTGGGTGGCGATCATGGACGCCATGGGCGGGCCGGCCAGCGAGGCCATGACGACCAGGATGGCCATGGCCATCAGCAGTTCGATCAATGTGAAACCACGCGCTCGCCGCATGATGATCACCACTTGCCCGCAGGCGTTTTGTCACCCGCGCTGTTGATGGTCAGGGAGCCGTCGGCGGCCTGCGGCGATGCGCTCAGGGGCGCAGCGGTGGCCGTGAAGGCGGGCACGGTGGCCGTGGAGACCACCAACGTTACCGTGTAGTGCTGGCTCACATCAGCAGGCACCGTGATGTTCAGGCTGCCTGCACCCGTCAATGCTGTCGTGTAGGAACGTGCATCCAGCAGGTACTGCTGCTGGCGCTGCGCCACCGTGGCCAGCAACGCCTGGGCAGAGGCCCTGCGGTTTTTGGTCATCGCATTCTGGTAAGACGGGAAGGCAATCGCGGCCAGCACCCCGATCACTGCGACGGTGATCAACAACTCGATCAGCGTGAACCCCTTGTGCCCGTTCTTCATGCGTGCTTCTCCTGTCGTCATTGGAATGTGAATGTTTCACATTTTGAGGAAGAAAACTTCGACCGTCCACCGTGGCGACAGAAGGTGTCTCAAGACGGACAAGCGGTCAAGCCGATGTTTCCTTTGGTACTAAGTTCCACTCGCGGTGACACCACACGTGACCGAGAACGTGATGCTGCTGGAAGCTGGAAAGCTCGCAAGTGCGATCCCTCCGCCTTGCAGCGCAGCCACCGTGACAGAGCCGCCCGCCGGGCAACTGGCCGAACCGCTGACGCTGGTACAGCTGACGCTGGTGCATGACAGCCCGGTCGCAGCGGGGTCGCGGAAGGTGGCGCCGTCGGCATCCGACGGGCCGCTGTTGGCCAGCGTAATGGAATAGCTGACCGTGCTGCCGGCCGTCACCGTGCCCAGGCTGTTGGTCTTGGTGACGGTCAGCGCGGCCGTGCGGGTATTGGTGAACAGGCAACTGGAATCGACGTTGGACGGCGGCGTGTACACCACCGTGCGCGTGGCGCCGGTCAACGTCGTGGCAGTGGGAGTGACCACGGCCCCGGTTTCGTCGTTCACACAGCTCACCCCTGTCACATATTTGGTGATGCTGCTGTTGGATCCGGAGGTTTCAGTCAAGGTCACGCTGCCCGAGTAGCTCTGCTGATAGGCGGTCAAGCCACCGTTGCCCTGGTCGCTGGCAGTCAGGCTGCCCGCGTTGGTCCGGGCGGTAAGGTTGAATGTCCCGGTGTCCGAATTGGTCACCGTCTTTCGCACGCGCACCCTTGTCTGTTTGTTGTTGGTGATGGTGCAGATGGCGCCGTAGTTGGTCGCGTCCATCGTCGCTGCAATGGTCCGGTTGGCATTGTTGACCGTGACATAGCTGGCCGTTCCGCCCGACGGGTTGGTACACACGATGGTGGCTGTTTGCTCCCATCCGCTGGAAAGCACTTCCGTCAGGGTGATGTACTGCGACCCACCGGAAGGATGCAGGGGAAAGGTCACGGTCTGGGCCTGCCCGTTGCCGATCGACCAGGTGGCGGTCGGCGACACCACCACGCTGGGACTGGACGAACTGGAGAACGAGAACGTCTGCGTGGCCGTGCTCGGATTGGTTTGCTTGATCAGCTTGATCCAGCCCTGAACATACACGCCCACGACATAAGAGGCCAGGCCCACGTTGCACTTGGAGTTGGTGGACGCCGTGAGATCAGGCACGGTACAGGCCCCGCTGGCCTGGTTGTCCCAGGCCAGCACATAAGGGATGCCGAGCTGGTTGTTGCCGGCCGCCGGCAGACAGGTGGCCTTGATGCCGGTGATCTGAAGGGTGGCGGTGGACGAACCGGCGAAGTCACCACAGGCTGTGCTGTTGACGCCGCCCAGGTTGGAAAACGGCGCCGGCGTCGTCGGGAACACACCCAGAGAACACAGTGCCGCTGAGTCGTTGACGCGGGGGTCGTTGCCTGTCTGCCCGGTGAACAGGCCGATGTTGTACCGGTCGGGGGAACCGGATTGCAGCGTGGCAATCGCATCCAGCGTCAACACCTGGCCGGCAATGCACGACGAGATGGCATTGGTCGAGGGCTGGGTGAATGAAATGCTGGCCGCCAGGTCATTGGCCGTACAGGACCGGGTGCTGCCCGCCCGTGTTCCCACGCAGGCCTGGTCGGTCAGGCCGGTGATGATGGCGGTCTGGGTCCAGGCAACGCCTGAACAAGCCCACAACACCCAAAACAGGGCGGCAGCAAAGTGTCCGCGAGACAACCCGCAAGGCACCCAGCGACACATCCAACCTGTCTGTCCCATCCTCCGTCCTTAATGTGAGAATTTCACATTTGTACGGAAGTTTACGACAGAATGATGCGACTGGTAACTTTGGTTAAATTTGGATACATTTCTGCATGTGAAAAATTCTCATTTACGCGCTGTAGTTGACGCCAGCGGGTCATTGACCATGGGACTCGTGCCAACCGCCGCTTAAACTGGAACGCTCTTCAAAAATCCTTCATGCAAGACCGTCTGTCATGGGCCCAAGCAGCCTGCGCGCGCGTGATGCGCCCGCTGGTCAAGCTGGCATTGGCCATGGGGTTGAAGCATCCTCACCTGGAGGAACTGCTGCGCGACCTGTTGATCGACGAAGCCCGCAAGGCCTGGCAAGCCAAGGGCGTTGTCAGGCCCAACATCAGCCAGATCGCTGTCACCACCGGACTGAACCGCAAGGAAGTCACACTGCGCGTGCGCAGCAACAACGATCCGCTGCCGCAAACAGACATGTCGTCGGCCGCCAAAACTTTCACGCTCTGGCTGCAGCTTTCCAGCGAGAACCCTGGCCTGAACGTGCTGCCGCTCGCCGCGAACGACAAAGGACCTTCGTTTGAGTCCGTTGCCCGGCAGGCCAGCCGGGGGGACGTTCACCACCGTGCCGTGCTCGATGAGTTGCTGCGCCTTGGAATGGTGACCGAGCATGGCGGTCAGGTCACTCTGATGGTGCAAGGCTTTGTGCCTTCGCGCGACATGCAGTCACTGCTGGCCTTCCTGGGTGACAACACACGGGACCACCTGCTTGCCGCAGTTGCCAACACGCTGGAGCAGTCACCCCGCTTCCTGGAACGTGCGGTCTACGCCGATGGCCTGGCGCCCCAGGACTGCACCCAGGTCCACGAATGGGTGCGCGGGCGTTGGGACAAGATGCACCATGAACTCGTTGCCACGCTGTCAGGCGCCGTGGACAAGTCGGCAGGACTGGGCAATCAGCGCATGCGTGTGGGCATCTATGCCTATTACGAAGACCGCGCCGATCAGCCCGCAGTCATCACCAAAGAGCTGCCATGAAGAACTGGAAGCTCCCTGGAATGCGGCTGGCCGCACTCACCACCCTGGCCTTGGTACTCACTGCCTGTGGCGGCGGCGGCGGCAGCCCTGGCGTGTGCCAGCCAGCCTGTCCGGTATCGCCCCCCACACCGCCATCGATCGGAACAGGCGGTAATTCCGGCGGTGCCACAGCAGGAGGCGGTACCTCCGACAACACCGGCGCCGGCGCTGCAAACGGCGGCGATACAGGATCAAGTGGCACCGGCGGCTCGACCGGCGACACCGGCTCGAGTGGTACAGGCTCGGGGTCATCCGGTACTGGCGGCAGCTCGGGGTCATCCGGTACTGGCGGCAGCTCGGGGTCATCCGGTACTGGCGGCAG
>CAZUJD010000097.1:0-222 GCA_964620025.1 uncultured Ramlibacter sp.
GATAATGATGTGGCTTTTCGGGGTCATCGCTTTGCTCCTTGATTTGCTTGCCACATCTCAAAATCCGGCCCCGCCGCCATCAGCCGTGCATTGATAAGGGCCGGATCCTCGTTTGGCGCCTTGATGCAGCTCGTGGACTTCTACTGAGAACAGTTCAGCAAATAGTCCGAGGGGGCGACCTTCACCGTATTGAACGCCAGGAATGCGGCTTCTCGCAAATCT
>CAZUJD010000097.1:232-10346 GCA_964620025.1 uncultured Ramlibacter sp.
CAGCGCAACCGAACCTGCTCATCGCCTTGACGTCCGGGTGCTTGCCGCCAGCTTGCGCCAGGTCGATCGCATGGCCGAACACGGGTTGGACGTCCTCAGGCACGCTGTCCAGATTCCGCTTGGTTGAACCGAACCATTTAAGCGGGATGTGCGACTGAACGTTAGTGGGGAAAATTATGCCAATTTAGACATACGTCGTCAAATTGAACCGGCAGGTACGGCGATGGTGGTGAGTGCTGATGTGAAAAGGCGCCCGCGATCTGAGCGTATCAGTAGAAATTTTTGAACTCTGTATAGAAAATTTGCGAGAATATTTTTCAAACTCTATTTCCCATTTGTGAACTCTATTAGCCTTCACCACAGCCGCCTGGACGCAGCCATCATCGACCTGGACGGCACCATGGTGGACACCATTGGTGACTTCCACGCGGCCCTGAACCTCATGCTGTCGGACCTCGCGTTGCCGTCGGTGGACAAGGGAGCCATCAGCCTGATGGTGGGAAAAGGATCGGAGCACCTGATCCGTTCGGTACTGGGCCATGTGGGCGCCGACGCCGCCCGATATGACGCCGCCTGGGACCGTTACCAGCACCACTACCTGGTCATCAATGGTCAGCATTCCGATGTCTATGCCGGAGTGACCGAGGGCCTGGCCGCCCTGCGCAGCGCCGGCCTGCGCCTGGCCTGCCTGACCAACAAGCCCACCGAATTTGCGCGACCGCTGCTCAAGGCCAAGGGACTGGACAGCTACTTTGAAGTGGTGTTCGGCGGCGATGCGTTCGAACGGAAAAAGCCCGATCCGCTGCCCCTGCTCAAGACCTGTGAAGCCCTGGGGACGCAACCCGCCCGCACACTGATGGTGGGGGATTCCAGCAATGACGCAAGAGCCGCCCGGGCCGCCGGCTGTCCGGTGTTGCTGGTGACCTATGGCTACAACCATGGCGAGCCGGTACGCGCCGTCGATGCCGATGGATTTGTGGATTCGCTGGCGGAGCTGGCCTAACCAGGCACCCGCAGGCCGCCGTCTGCGGGCGGTACCCCGGCGCAGTATCAGGCAGGCTTGCCCAGCAAGGCGTCCTTGAGCTTCCAGTCGGCCGGGTTGGGGCCGAGCCAGATGCGCAGCAGCGCATTGAAGAACTCCGGTTCCCTGAACGGCTCTCCCTGCGCTACCCCTTTGACCGTGATGACCGTGCCGGTGCCCGGAACCCAGTCAATGGCGAAGGTCTCGCCGGCGTTGAGCTTCTTGTGATCCGTGAAGATCTGGCTCATGCGCATCACGCCCGGGATGAGCTTGGAGAACGCCGCCTTGTCCATGTTGTCTTCGACGCCGCGCGAAAACAGCTTGCCAAGTTCAGATGAATCAATGTCGCGCAGCATCACGATGGCAATGCGCTTGGGGCCTGGTGCGGCGAGCGCTTCCTCCGGGGTGCCCGCCTTGCGGGTGAGGTACAGGCCGGCGGTGTACACCTTGAAAACCGCCTTGTAGCGCACCCCCGCGCCATTGAGCTGCAGCTTGGTGCCGCGCGCATCCAGGGTTTCGTCATATTTGACCCCCGACACATTGACCTGCGCCATCGCGCCGGTGACCAGCAGGCACAGCATTGCACCCGCAGCAAACTGCTTCAGACCCTTCATGCTTGTCTCCTTAAAATAGAACGACCGTTCGTTTTTGATATTCTTACCCTGACCGTCGCCGCTGGCAACAGGGTTTTCGAGCGCATCCCAAAGTTTCGGTCCGGCCCGCTGGAGCCTTTGCTACACTGGCACCATGTTCATTCACCGCACCACCATCACAGGTTTGAGCGACCGGGGAGCCTGGCCCTGGCGTAAGCCTGATTGCGTGCGTACCTGACAGCACGGGGCAGCCCGTGCCCCCGCGCCTCACCCTGAGGCATTGGTCTGAATGAACGCGGCCCCACACTTGAAGTGCACTGCCGCCGAGCACTGAAAGGCTCACACCTTGATCACCGAACTTGAATTCAAAAGTCTGGCCCAGGCTGGATACAACCGTATTCCCCTGATCGCGGAAGCGTTTGCCGACCTGGAAACCCCCCTGTCCCTGTACCTCAAACTGGCGCATTCTCGCGACGGCGGCAAGTACAGTTTCCTGCTGGAGTCCGTTGTCGGCGGCGAACGTTTTGGCCGCTACAGCTTCATCGGCCTGCCCGCGCGAACGCTGGTGCGCGCCAGTGGCTTTGGCTCCGACGCCGTGACCGAGGTGGTGCAGGACGGAAAGGTCGTTGAGACTTCCGCCGGCAATCCGCTGGATTTCGTGGCGGCATACCAGAAGCGTTTCAAGGTGGCGCTTCGTCCAGGTATGCCGCGATTTTGCGGGGGTCTGGCGGGCTACTTTGGCTATGACACCGTACGCCATATTGAAAAGAAGCTTGAAAAGTCCTGCCCTCCCGATACGCTGGGGTGCCCTGACATCCTGCTGTTGCAGTGTGAGGAGCTGGCAGTCATCGACAACCTGTCAGGCAAGCTGTACCTGATTGTCTATGCGGACCCGGCCCAGCCGGAAGCGTTTGCCAATGCCAAGAAGCGCCTGCGCGAACTGCGCGAGCAGCTCAAGTATTCGGTCAGCGCGCCAGTCATCCGGCAGAGCCAGACCTTTCCCGCCGAACGCGATTTCGCCAAGGCGGACTACCTGGCGGCCGTCGAGCGTGCCAAGGAGCTGATTGCCGCCGGTGACTTCATGCAGGTGCAGGTCGGCCAGCGCATCAAGAAGCGTTATGCCGAAAGCCCGCTGTCGCTGTACCGCGCGCTGCGTTCGCTGAACCCGTCGCCCTACATGTACTACTACCACTTTGGCGACTTCCACGTGGTGGGTGCATCTCCCGAAATCCTGGTGCGCCAGGAGCAGGTGGAGCATGAGGGCAGGCCCGCGCAGAAGGTCACCATCCGGCCGCTGGCCGGTACCCGTCCGCGTGCGGCTTCACCGGAGCAGGACAAGGCGGTCGAGCATGAACTGGTCAACGATCCCAAGGAGCGTGCCGAACACGTCATGCTGATCGACCTGGCGCGCAACGACATCGGCCGCATTGCCAGGACCGGCACCGTCAAGGTGACCGAAGCGTTTGCGGTAGAGCGCTACAGCCATGTGATGCATATCGTGAGCAACGTGGAAGGCATCCTGAACGACGGCATGACCAACATGGACGTGCTCAAGGCCACGTTCCCGGCTGGCACGCTGACCGGTGCGCCCAAGGTGCATGCCATGGAACTGATCGATCAGCTGGAGCCGACCAAGCGCGGGCTGTACGGCGGAGCCTGCGGCTACCTGAGCTATGCGGGCGACATGGATGTCGCCATTGCCATCCGTACGGGCCTGATCAAGGATCAGGTGCTGTATGTGCAGGCTGCCGCGGGCGTGGTGGCGGACTCCGTGCCCGAGCTGGAATGGAAAGAAACGGAAGCCAAGGCGCGCGCTCTCCTGCGTGCTTCGGAGCTGGTCGAAGAAGGGATGGAGTGATGAGCACCGCAGGACCGCTCCAAGATGCGAAGGCCCCCTCGGGGGGCAGCGCAGTACACGAAGTGACAAGCGTGGGGGTAATGGCAGCATGAAACTCCTGATGATCGACAACTACGACAGCTTCACCTACAACATCGTCCAGTACTTTGGCGAGCTGGGTGCCGAGGTGGAGGTGTTCCGCAATGACGAAATCACGGTTGAAGGCGTGGCCGGGCGCAACCCCGATCTGCTGGTGGTGTCGCCCGGGCCCTGCTCGCCGGCCGAAGCCGGCATTTCCGTGGCTGCCATCCAGTACTTTGCCGGCAAGCTTCCCATCCTGGGTGTGTGCCTCGGGCACCAGAGCATCGGCGCTGCTTTCGGCGGCAGGATCGTTCGCGCGCAGCAGCTCATGCATGGCAAGACCAGCGTGATCACCACCACCCGTCGCGGTGTGTTTGCCGGACTGCCGGAAAAGTTCACCGTCAACCGCTACCACTCGCTGGCGATCGAGCGTACGACGTGCCCTGAAGAACTGGAAGTCACGGCCTGGACGGACGACGGCGAGATCATGGGCGTACGCCACAAGAGCCTGCCGATACAGGGCGTGCAGTTCCATCCCGAGTCGATCCTCACGGAGCATGGTCACGCCATGCTGAAAAACTTCATGGAGCAGGCATGACCGCAGCGGTGGACTTGCGCAGCGACACCGTCACGCAGCCCACAGCCGCCATGCGTGCAGCCATGGCGACGGCGCCGCTCGGTGACGACGTGTTTGCCGACGACCCCAGCGTCAATGCATTGCAGGAAAAAATCGCCGGCATGCTCGGCTTTGAAGCCGCGCTGTTCGTTCCTTCGGGAACACAGAGCAATCTGTGCGCCATCCTGGCGCATTGCCAGCGTGGTGACGAGTACATCGTGGGCCAGATGCAGCATTGCTACCGCTGGGAAGGAGGTGGCGCGGCAGTTTTCGGCAGCGTGCAGCCGCAGCCTCTGGAGCACGCGGCCGACGGCAGCCTGTCCCTGGCCGACATCGAAGCCGCGGTCAAGCCCGACGACGCCCATTTCGCGCGCACCAAATTGCTGGCGCTGGAAAACACGCTGGGTGGCAAGCTGATCCCGTTCGGCTATGTCCAGCCACCGCGCTGGCGCAGCGCAAGGGGCTGGCCCGCCACCTGGATGGTGCGCGGCTGTTCAATGCAGCTGTGGCGCAGGCCGCCCAGACCGGCGGCAGCGCGCGTGACGAAGCCCGCCGTATCGCGCAGAACTTCGACAGCGTCTCGGTCTGCTTCAGCAAGGGGCTGGGTGCGCCTGTCGGCTCCGCCCTGTGCGGCAGCCGCGAGTTCATCGCGCGGGCCCACCGCATCCGCAAGATGGCCGGTGGCGGCATGCGCCAGGCCGGCGTATTGGCGGCGGCGGCCTCGCACGCGCTGGACCATCACATCGAGCGGCTGGCCGACGACCACGCGCTGGCGCGCAGGCTGGCCGATGGCCTGGCCGGCATCGAGGGCGTGTCGGTCGAGCCACCGCACAGCAATATTGTTTTTGTCGACCTGAGCGGCGCGGCGCGCGAAAAGTCATCCGGGCTGCTGCCCCACCTGGCTGCGCGGGGCGTGCTGGCCACCGGTCTTTACCGCCTGCGTTTTGTGACCCACCTCGATGTGGACGCTGCCGGGGTGGACCGCGCAGTGACCGCCATCCGGGGTTATCTGCATGCCTGAGGCGCAGTCATGCCTGACTTCCAACACCTGTTGCTGTTCATCGCCGCCGGCTGGCTGCTGAACCTCACGCCCGGTCCGGACGTGCTGTACATCGTGACCCATTCGCTGCGCTCCGGCGCCCGTGCCGGCATCGTGGCCGGCCTGGGCATCACCGGCGGCTGCTTCATCCATATCTTCGCGGCCGCAGCCGGCGTCGGGGCCCTGCTGGCGGCATCCGCCACGGCATTTACCGTGCTCAAGTGGGCCGGCGCGGCCTACCTGGTGTGGATCGGCATCAGGCTGCTGCTGGCCCGGGCGCCGCAGATCACCCCTGACCTGATGGCACTGGCCGCGTCCGAACCGGCAAGCAGCCTGCGGGCCATCTGGCTGGGCGGTTTCTGGACGAATGTGCTCAACCCCAAGGTGGCGATCTTTTTCCTGGCTTTCGTGCCGCAATTCATCGCGCCCGACACAGACAACAAGGCGCTTGCTTTTGTGCTGCTGGGCGTGTTGTTCAACCTCAATGCCATCCCGGTCAATTCGGGCTGGGCCTTGCTGGCCGCGTGGATGGCCCGGCGTGACGCGGTGCAGCGCGGCATGCACTGGCTTGACCGCGTGGCCGGCGCCATGTTCATCGGCTTTGGCGTGCGCCTGGCCCTTTCCGACAATCCAAGCAAATGAAGGAGGCTGCCATGCCGATCACCCCCCAGGAGGCGCTGCAGCGCACCATCGAACACCGCGAAATCTTCCATGACGAGATGCTGAAGATCGTGCGCCTGATCATGAGCGGCGAACTGTCGCCCGTGATGATGGCGGCACTGATCACCGGTCTGAGGGTCAAGAAGGAAACCATCGGCGAAATCACCGCGGCGGCGCAGGTGATGCGCGAGTTTTCCACCAAGGTCAACGTGGCTGACAAGACGAACCTGGTCGACATTGTGGGCACGGGGGGTGACGGTTCGCACACCTTCAACATCTCCACCTGTTCGATGTTCGTGGCCGCGGCAGCAGGAGCCAAGATCAGCAAGCACGGCGGACGCAGTGTGAGCAGCAAAAGCGGCAGCGCCGATGTGCTGGAAGCTCTGGGTGTCAACATCAACCTCAAGCCCGAGGCGATCGCCCGATGCATTGCGGACGTGGGCATCGGCTTCATGTTCGCACCCAACCACCACAGCGCCATGAAACATGTGGCGCCAGTGCGCAAGGAGCTGGGTGTGCGCACCATCTTCAACATCCTGGGGCCGCTGACCAATCCGGCAGGCGCGCCCAACATCCTCATGGGCGTGTTCCATCCGGACCTGGTGGGCATCCAGGTGCGCGCACTGCAGCGTCTGGGTACCGAGCATGCGGTGGTGGTCTATGGGCGCGACGGTATGGACGAGGTCAGCCTGGGGGCCGCTACGCTGGTGGGGGAGCTCAAGAACGGCGAAATCACCGAATACGAAATCCATCCCGAGGACTTCGGCCTGCCCATGGCCAGCAACCGTGCACTCAAGGTCGAAACGCCCGAGCAGTCGCGCGCCATGCTGATGGGCGTGCTGGACAACCAGCCCGGCGCGGCCCGCGACATCGTGATGTTGAACGCCGGGGTGGCGTTGTACGCCGCCAACGTGGCGGGCACGATGAAAGAGGGGCTGGAAAAGGCGCGCGCCGCCATCGAGTCGGGCGCGGCCAAGACGCGCCTGGCGCAGTTTGTGGCGTCCACCCAATCGCTGGCGGGCTGAACCATGTCAGACATCCTCAACAAGATCGTGGCTGTCAAGCGCGATGAAGTGGCGACCGCCTCGCGCAGGAAACCGCTGGCAGCCATGCGTGCTGACGCAGAAAGCCGCGTGCTCACGCGCGACTTCACCGGCGCGTTGCGCGCCCGGATTGCCGCCGGGCAGGCGGCCGTGATCGCTGAAGTCAAGAAGGCCAGCCCCAGCAAAGGCGTACTGCGCGCCGATTTCATTCCGGCCGACATAGCGCAAAGTTATGCCGAAGGCGACGGTAAAACCAGTGCGGCCTGCCTGTCGGTGCTGACCGACCAGCAGTTCTTCCGGGGCAGCGTCGACTACCTCAAGCAGGCCCGTGCCTCCTGCGATCTGCCCGTGCTGCGCAAGGACTTCATCATCGACGCCTACCAGGTGTACGAATCGCGCGCCATGGGGGCAGACTGCATCCTGCTGATCGCGGCCTGCCTGGACGATGCGCAGATGGCCGAATTCGAGGCCATCGCCCGCGGCCTGGACATGGCGGTTCTGGTGGAAGTGCACGACCGCATGGAACTGGACCGGGCGCTCAAGCTCAAGACGCCGCTGGTGGGTATCAACAACCGCAACCTGCGCACATTTGAGGTGTCACTGGACACCACGCTGGGCATGCTCGATGCAGTGCCTTCCGACCGCCTGCTGGTGACGGAGTCGGGCATCCTGGCGCCGGCCGATGTCAGGCGGATGCGCGATGCGGGCGTGCATGCCTTTCTGGTGGGCGAAGCCTTCATGCGCGCCGAAGATCCGGGCCTGGCGCTGGCAGCGCTGTTTGGCGCCTGAACGCCATGACACAGGCTGTCCTGGGGTTTGACGTCGCGCCCGCGCTGACGCAGTGGGCCCCCCGGCAGTGGCCTGTGGCTGCGGGCTGGCAGCCGGTGGTGGACGCGTTTCTGTCCGGCGATCCGGGTCGGCGGCTGGCCGCGTTTGTCCAGGCGCGCCTGTCAGCCGGTGCCACGGTGTACCCGCCGCAGCCGTTTCGGGCACTGGAGCTGACACCGCTGGCGTCAGTGCGGGTGGTGATCCTGGGCCAGGACCCGTACCACGGCCCTGGCCAGGCCGAGGGGCTGGCGTTTTCGGTCGCCCCCGGTGTGCGGCTGCCGCCGTCACTGCGCAACATCTTCAAGGAGCGCCAACGCAGCCTGGGCCACCCGATTCCGGTATCGGGGTCGCTGGCGGGCTGGGCGCGCGAAGGTGTCTTGCTGCTCAACACCAGCATGAGCGTAGAGCAGGGCTTGCCTGCCAGCCATGCAGGCCAGGGCTGGGAACAGCTGACGGATGCTCTGTTGCAGGCGGTGGCTGCCAGCGCATCTCCTTGCGTCTATATGTTGTGGGGTGCCCATGCCCAGGCCAAATCGGCCCTGATCTCGGCCACGGCGACGCAGCATGGGTGCCAGGCGCTGATCCTGTCGGCCAACCATCCCTCGCCTCTGTCGGCCAACCGGCCGCCCGTTCCCTTCATGGGGTGTGGCCACTTCGGCGTCGCCCGCGACTGGCTGGCCGCGCGCGGCATCAGCGTTTCCTTCGACTGAACAGGGCGCTGATCAGCGACCCCAGCCCGCGCCGGGGTACCGGTGTCGCGCTGCGGGCTCGCCGCACGCTGTCCACGCGCGTGTCATCCAGGTAGTCACGGCGGATGTCGATGGTGCTGCGCTGGCCCAGGTCATCGAAGTGGCGCTTGAGCCACTGCTGGCCGGATTGCTGGCCCAGTTCGAACAGCGTTCGGATGAGCCCGGCGTCCGCCGAGCCGCGCGACGATGCGGGGTACTGCTGCATGGCGCTACCGCCATCGATGCGGTGCAAAAGTATGCTGCGGCAGCGGTTGCCCTGCAGCAGGCCTTCGGCCAGCAGGCGGTTGATGAAGTCGATCTCGCGCATCTGTGCCATCAGGCTGGCGTTGAAGGTCAGCTCGTTCATGCGGTCCAGGATGTCGCCCGGGGTCTGCGGCGTGTCTTCACGCGCAACGGGGTTGATCTGTATCAGCACGATGTCGGTGCTGCTGCAGTGGTCCACCAGTGGCATGACCGCCGGATTGGCCGAATAGCCCCCATCCCAATAGGGTTCACCGTCGATCTCGACGGCGTGGAACAGCATGGGCAGACAGGCCGAAGCCATGACAGCCTGGACGGACAGTTGCGAACCACTGAACAGGGCGGCCTTGCCCGTTTTGACCTGGGTGGCCGAGACGAAAACACGCGGCGTCTGCAAGGCGCCGACGGCCTTGAAGTCGATCTCGCGGGTCAGCAGGTCGCGCAGCGGGTTGATGTCCAGCGGATTGGCCTGATAGGGCGAAAACCAGTTTCGCATGGTGGACGTCAAAAAGTTTGTGGGTGCAAACTCTTTCGGTAGACCGCCCCAGATCATGCTTGCAAGATTTTGCGACACTGCTCCAGCCCGCCCAAGAGTGACGACCTCGCCCCAGATTCGGGCCAGCGCGTCGCGCGCGGCCTGGCGCGTGTCGGTGCCGCTGGCCAGGCCGCGCGCATGGCCGTGGGCCAGCGCGACTGCGTTGAAGGCGCCGGCGCTGGCGCCGCTGATGCCCTCCAGCGCAATCCGCCCGTCTGCCAGCAAGGCGTCCAGCACGCCCCAGGTGAAGGCGCCATGCGAACCACCGCCCTGCAGAGCCAGACTTATCGTGCGGGTGGAGGGGGCTTCGGAAGGGTTCATCCAGCCCATTCTGGCATTTCAATGAACAGGGGCTGTGAAATGGACATAAAACCGTGCTATATTTCGAGGTTCGCCGGAGGGGTGCCCGAGTGGCTAAAGGGGGCAGACTGTAAATCTGTTGGCTTACGCCTACGCTGGTTCGAATCCAGCCTCCTCCACCAGCTCCTTTTTGGGGCTTGGCGAAATGTGTTGAAGATTGATTTGTGTGGCGCTCTGGGGAGCCTGCAAGGGTCGTTGAAGTTTGCGCCCGACGCGGGAGTAGTTCAATGGTAGAACCCTAGCCTTCCAAGCTAATGACGCGGGTTCGATTCCCGTCTCCCGCTCCACAGTCAATACCGGCACGCGGCGAAAAGTTTTCGCCCTTGTGGCTCAGTGGTAGAGCACTCCCTTGGTAAGGGAGAGGTCGCGGGTTCGATTCCCGCCAAGGGCACCAGTTTTGTGGATGTTGATCTAGTTACTTTTTCGGAGTCGAAAAATGGCAAAAGGAAAATTCGAACGTACCAAGCCGCACGTGAACGTGGGCACGATCGGCCACGTGGACCACGGCAAGA
>CAZUJD010000098.1:0-10344 GCA_964620025.1 uncultured Ramlibacter sp.
CAGGTCAATGCCCTTGAGCACTTCGTTGGCGCCATACGATTTGCGCAGGGCCGTGATTTCAACAATGGGAGCGCTCATCGCATCTTCCTTTCCAGGGTCTTGGCGTACAGGCTGATGGGATAGCACAGCGCAAAGTACAGCAGGGCCACGCAGCTGTAAACCACAAAGGGCTTGAGCGTGGCATTGGTGATCATGGTGCCGGCCTTGGTCAGCTCGATGAAGCCGATGACCGACGCGAGCGCCGTGCCCTTGATGACCTGCACCAGGAAGCCGACGGTGGGGGGGATGGCAATCCGCACAGCCTGGGGCAGCACCACGTAGCGCAGCTGCTCGCCAAAGCTCAGCGCCAGGCTTTGCGCAGCTTCCCACTGGCCCCTGGGAATGGCGGCCACGCAGCCGCGCCAGATCTCGGTCAGGAAGGCGCTGGTGTACAGCGTGAGCGCCACCGACGCGGCCACCCAGGCCGACGTCTTGATGCCGAACAGCGCAATGCCGAAGTACGCCAGGAACAGCTGCATGAGCAGCGGCGTTCCCTGGAACAGCGCCACATAGCCGTCCACCACACGGTGGGCGGTGCGTGACTTGCCAATGCGCACCACCAGCAGGGCCAGTCCCACCAGCCCGCCACCGATGAAGGCAATCAGCGACAGCACCACAGTCCAGCGCGCAGCCAGCAGCAGGTTGCGAAAGATGTCCCAGACGGAAAAATCAACCATGTGCCGCCCCTTTCATTTGCCGAACAGGAAGCGGGGGCCGAGCCAGTTGAGCAGCCGTCGCGCCCCCATGGACAACACGAGGTAGATCGCCGTGACGATCAGGAAGGCCTCGAACGCGCGGAAGTTGCGGCTCTGGATCAGGTTGGCGGCGTAGCTCAGTTCCTCGGTCGAGATCTGGCCGCACACGGCCGAGCCCAGCATCACGATGATGATCTGGCTGACCAGTGAAGGCCACACCTTCTTGAGCGCGGGCGGCAGCACCACCCGCACGAAAATCTGCGCCCGCGTCAGCGCCAGGCTCAAAGCGGCTTCGATCTGCCCGCGCGGCGTGGCCTCGATGCCGGCCCGGATGATCTCGGCCGCGTAGGCGCCCAGATTGATCACCATGGCAATGATGGAAGCCGTTTCGGGCGACAGCTTGAAGCCTGCCGCCGGCAAGCCGAAGAAGATGAAGAACAGCTGGACGATGAACGGCGTGTTGCGGATCAGCTCCACATAGGTGCCGACCACCCACTTGAGCCAGGTGACACCGTACACACGGGCCCAGGCACAGGCAATGCCCAGCGCCACGCCGATCACGGCCGAAATGGCCGTGAGACCCAGCGTCCACACCACGCCCTTGAGCAGCATGGGCCATTCACGCAGAACCGCGAAGAAGTCGAGGGTGATGTTCATGGTGCGGACGTATCAGTGATGCGTTACAGGCTCTCCCCGGGCCGCCGTGGAACCGGCTTCGCCGGGCCACTGGCGGCGCCCCCTTGGGGGGAGGCGCCGCAGGCGCTTCGGGGGTGGGCTTAATTCGGCAGGTCGCCGGTGGGGCGGCCCAGCCACTTCATGGCCATCTTGTCCAGGTCACCGGACTTCTTGGCGTCGGCGATGATTTCGTTGACCCTGGCACGCAGCTTGTCTTCGCCCTTGGCCACGCCAATGAAGTTGGGCGAATCCTTCAGCACGAACTTGTATTCCACACCCAGCTGCGGGCTGCGGGCCATCAATGCGCCGGCGACCTGGGCACTGGTCGCCACCAGCTGGGTCTGTCCGGCCGAGAAGGCCGACACCGTGGCATTGTTGTCTTCAAAGCGGCGCAGCTCGGTGGTGGGCGGTGCCACCTTGGTCAGTTCGGTGTCGTCCACGGAGCCGCGCGTGACCGAGATCGACTTGCCGGCCAGATCCGCCGGTCCCTTGACCGCGATGGTCTTGGGGCCGAACACGGCAATGAAGAACGGCGAGTAGGCAGCGGTGAAGTCGATCACCTTTTCGCGGTCCGGGTTCTTGCCCAGCGTGGAGATGACCAGGTCGGCCTTCTTGGTTTGCAGGTACGGAATGCGGTTGGCGGTGGTGACGGGCACCAGTTCCACCTTCACGCCCAGCTTGCCGGCGATGTAGTTGGCCATGTCGATGTCCAGGCCCTGGGGCTTGAGGTCAGTGCCCACAAAGCCGTAGGGCGGGAAGTCCGTGGGAATGGCGATCTTGATTTCCTTGGCCTTCATCACGTCGTCCAGCGCGGTCTGGGCGTGGACGCCGGCAGCGCCCAGCACGGCGGCGGCTGCAAGGCCGAGGGTAAAGAGGCGTTTGCCTGACTTCATAGCACTTCTCCTAGGTAGGTCGAACGTTGGGTCCGCGTCTTGCGGGCCGGGGTGGAAACACTTGTATGCAACTCTTGTGCCGCATCCTTCACGGGTGCGAGCGCCGCGCGCAGTTCGGCCAGCGGGTCGGCGTCGGCCGGCATGTGCAGCTTGTGCTGCCATGTGGCCAGGTGAGCGGCCATCAGCTCTTCGGCACGTGCAAGGTCGCCGGCTTCCAGGGCCTCCACGATCTGCACATGCTCGGCACAAGACTGCGCGGCATCGGCACTGGTCTGGTAGCGCATGGCAATGAGGGTGGTGCGCGCGGTGAAGTCGCGCAGTGTTTCGGCCAGCAGGCTGTTGCCCAGGCATTCGGCCAGGCACACATGAAAGTCGCCCAGCAAAAAGCTGCGCAGCCCTACGTCGGTGCCGGCAATCGCCGCCTTTTCGCGGCTCAGGTGGGCACGCAGGCGCTGCACGGCGGGCTTGTCGATGCGCGGGGTGGCACGGATCAGGCCGGTCTCGATCACCCGGCGGGCTTCAAAGGCTTCACGTGCCTCGTCCTGCGAAGGCTCCACCACATACCAGCCGCGTCGGGCGCTGACCGTGACGATGCCGCGCGCGGCCAGCCGGGTAAGCGCCTCGCGCACGATGGTGCGGCTGCAGTCAAACAGCATCGCCAGCTGCTGCTCACCCAGGCGGGAGCCGGGCGCGAGCTTTTGCGCCATCACGGCTTCCATGATGCGTTCGCTGATGTCTGCGGCGGTGGTCATGCCGCATGATCATGCATGTTGTGTGCCAATTTGTCACTATCTGGTATGCAAGATTGATGCACCAAATCATGGCAAAGCCAGTCTGCACGGCGGCAAAGCTGCCCCGTGCCCGTGCGCGTGCACCAGTTTGGGGGGGTGTCAGCCGGGCTGTGCCGGCAGCTGCGGCCAATGGCCGGCCCAGGGGCGGGCCAGCTCGTAGTTCAGTGCCATGCGCAGCAACGCGGCGTCGGCGCCAGGGCCGGCCACCAGCTGAAGCCCAACTGGCAGGTGCCCAGCATGGCCGCAGGGCAGGGCGATGGCTGCGAGCCCTGCGGCGTTGGCGAAAGCGGTGAACACGGCATGACCGCGGGGCCCGGTGTCCTGACCCGCGATCTGCGGTGGATGGGTCTGGTCAGCGGCCCAGGGCAACGCGGCGGCCGCCGGCGTAAGGATGAAGTCGTAGCGTGCAAACAGCGCCTGCAGCTGGTGCTGCAGCACCTGCACGGCAGCCAGCACATCGAACAGTTCCGTGGCACTGGCAGTGCGTCCGGCGGCCAGCGCGGCCTGTGCCGCTTCGCCGCACAGCGATTCGTCCGCGACTTCCGGGCCGCAACCGGCAAAGCGGCCCGGTTGCTGGAACAGCCATGCCAGCCCGGCGCTGGACAGCCGCGGCCACAGCGCATTGACCTCTTCGGCCAGGGCCCATCCGGGGGCTTCGTCCACCACGCAGCCCAATGCGGCAAAGTCCTGTGCGGCGCGCTGCACCAGCGCGGCAATGGTCGGGTCCACCGGATGCAGGGCAAACGTCGGCACGTACAGGATGCGTGCCGGCGTGCCGGCCACAACGGCCGCAGCACCCGCAACATCTGCGTTGTGCCGTCCTGTCAGCACACCGTCCATCAGCATCACGTCGGCCACGCTGCGCGCCAGCGTGCCGGCCACCTCGTAGTCCAGGAATATCTCGGGCAACCCGCCCGCTCGCTGCACCCGTGTGGACGAAGGCTTGTAGCCCACCAACCCGGTGTGCGACGCTGGCCGCCGGGCGGACCCCCCGCCATCGGTCACCAGCGCCAGCGGGCCGCAACCGGACGCCACAGCCGCCGCCGCACCACCTGACGAGCCGCCGGGTGTGCGGGCCAGATCCCAAGGGTTGCGCGTGACACCCGCCACGCGGTTGCCGGTGTAGCCCTGCATGGCAAATTCGGGCAGATTGGTTTTGCCCAGAAACACGGCGCCCGCTGCGCGCAGGCGAGCCACGGGCAGCTCGTCTTGCGCCGCTACGCAGCCGCGCAGCAGTTCGCTGCCCCAGGTGGTGGGCATGCCGGCGGCATGCAGGTTGTCCTTCAGGCTCAGCGGTACGCCGTCCAGTGGGCCCAGCGGCGCGCCGGCGGTCCAGCGTTGCGTGCTGGCCTGGGCGGCAGCCATCGCAGCGGCCTCGTCAAGGTGAATGAAGGCCTGGGTGTGCGGCTGCCAGGCAGCTGTCTGCGCCAGGCAGCTTTGCAGCGCATTCACAGGCGTGAACGCACCTGCCTGAAAGCCGGCCACCAGCGCTGTGGCGTCCAGCTGCCACAGGGCCGGCGCAGCGGCCGGCGCAAGTGAAGCGGCAGGGTTCGATGGGTGTGGAGGCATTGGCAACGCAGACGGCGCGAGGGCTTTGATGATACGGGTCTGCGCCGCCTGTCTGCCGTGACGCCATTTGCCGTCGCCTAAGCGACGCGTTGGGGGCTTCCACTGATGCGGTGCCGCAAACACGCACGCTACCCTGCGCGTAGTTCTGATGCCCAACCCTCACATGACCCGCCCCCACCACAAATTCTGGCCCAAGCGCCTGCCCCATTCCCTGCAACCTCCCGTCACCCCGTTGTGGGACAACCTGGCGATCAGCGCACGCCGCTACCCCGACAAGCCCGCCATCGTTTTCTTTGGCCGCGAATTCCGCTATGCAGAAGTGGCCCGGCTGGCCGAGCAACTGGCCGCGCGGCTGCACGAGCTGGGCGTGCGCAAGGGTGACCGCGTGATCCTGAACATGCAGAACTGTCCGCAGCTGGTGATTGCCCACTTTGCCATCCTGCGGGCCAATGCGGTCGTGGTGCCGGTCAATCCCATGAACCGCGCCGAGGAGCTGAAGCACTACATCACCGATCCCGATGTCAAGGTGGCCATCACGACGGCAGACCTGGCTGGCGAGCTGGCCAGGGCCAGCGACGCGCTGCCGGCCGCTGACCGCCTGGCGCACCTGATCGTCACGCAGTTCACCGACTGCATGCCGCAGCCGCTGACCCAGGCCGCGCATGACGACATGCCGCCGGCGTGGGCCGACTGGCTGCTCACCCCGCATGCGCTGCCTGCGCTGGCGGGCGGTCAGGTGCACGGCTGGGACGCCGCGCTGGCCACCGACGCGCCGGCGCCGCAACCGCAGGTCGGCCCGGCCGACCTGGCCATCCTGCCTTACACCAGCGGCACGACCGGCCTGCCCAAGGGGTGCATGCACACCCACGGCAGCATCATGCACAACGCGGTGGCCAGCTCGCTGTGGGGCAATGCCACGCCCGAGAACATCACGCTCATGGTGGTGCCGATGTTCCACATCACCGGCATGGTGAGCCTGATGCATTCCAACATCTACACCGGCGCCACGCTGGTCATGATGCCGCGCTGGGACCGCGACCTGGCCGGCCGGCTGATCTCCCGTTACAGGGTCACGAGCTGGACCAACATTCCGACGATGGTGATCGACCTTCTGGGCAGCCCGCACTTTGACAAGTACGACCTGTCCAGCATTGTGTACATCGGCGGGGGCGGCGCCGCCATGCCCCAGGCCGTGGCGCAGCGCTTGCTGGACAGCTACGGACTGCGGTACAGCGAAGGCTACGGACTGACCGAGACGGCCGCTCCCAGCCACACCAACCCGCCGGATGCGCCCAAGCAGCAGTGCCTGGGCATTCCTTTCATGAGCTGTGACGCCCGCGTGGTGGACCCCGAGACGCTGCAAGAAATGCCGGTGGGCGAGCAGGGCGAAATCATCATGCACGGGCCCATGATCTTCCAGGGTTACTGGAAGCGGCCCGACGCCACGGCGGCGGCGTTCATCGAACTGGAAGGCAAGCGTTTTTTCCGTTCGGGTGACCTGGGCCGGGTGGACGAAGACGGCTATTTCTTCATCACCGACCGGCTCAAGCGCATGATCAATGCCAGCGGCTTCAAGGTGTGGCCCGCCGAGGTGGAGGCGCTGATGTTCCGCCACCCCGCCATCCAGGAGGCCTGCGTCATTTCCACCCGGGACAGCTACCGTGGCGAGAGCGTGAAGGCCGTGGTGGTGCTGCGCCAAAGCCACAAGGGACAAGTGAAAGAAGAAGACATCGTGGCCTGGTGCCGCGAGAATATGGCGGTGTACAAGGTGCCGCGCACGGTGCAGTTTGTGGATGCCCTGCCCAAGAGCGGCAGCGGCAAGGTGATGTGGCGGACCTTGCAGGAAGCAGAGCAGACAGGCTGATCACAACAAGAAGGGGCCGACCATGGCTGATGTACCGGGTACCGACTGGCAGGAAAACATCGCCCCCGACGAGGCGCAACGCTATGAAGAAGCCGGGCGGCGATTTGCCGCCATCCAGCAGCGCAAGTCCGCCATCCACGGCAGCGGCCGCACCCTGCACCGCAAGCAGCTGACAGCCGCCAGCGGCACTCTGGAGGTGCTGGACAGCCTGCCCGGCTGGGCGGCCCAGGGCCTGTTCAGCCAGCCGCATGACTACGAAGTGTGGGTTCGCCTGTCCAACGGCGGCTTCGACAAGGCCCGTGACAGCATGCCCGACATCCGCGGCTTTGCCTTTCGCGTGATGGGCGTGCAGGGTGATTCGGCGCTGGGCAATGGCCCGGCCCGAAGCCAGGACTTCACCCTCATCAACCAGGAGGCCTTTGCCTTCAGGGGCAGCGCCGAGTTTGTGGACTTTGCAGAGGCTGCATCGTATGGCAATGGGGCGCTGCTGAAGTACATCTTCAGCCGCTACGGCGTGTTTGGCGCACCGGTGCAGCTGGCCCGGATGATCAAGGTGGCCGGCAAGCCCTTCAGCGGCTTTGCCACGGAACCCATGTTCAGCTGCGTGCCCATGGCCAACGGCCCCTATGCCGCGCGCGTGCGGCTGGTGCCGGCCGACGCCAACGGCAAGCCCGAGACCGGTGCCAACAAGGACTGGAACGCCGATTTCAGCGCACGCCTGGCCCGGGGTGCCCTGCACTGGGACCTGCAGCTGCAGCCCTGGGTCAATGAAACCCTCACGCCGATCGAGGACGCGTCAGTCAACTGGCCCACCCGCTACGTGACCGTGGCACGCCTGATGCTGCCGAGGCAAGACACCGCTGGCGTGGACGGCCAGGCCCTGGCCCATCGCGTGGAGGCCACCGTGATCGACCCCTGGCAGGCCCTGGCCGAGCATCGACCGCTGGGCGACGTGCAACGGGCGCGCAAGGTGGTGTATTTCGCCAGCCAGAAGGGGCGCGGGGCGGTCTAACCCTTGAGGTACTGCCCCGACGTCACGCCCATCGACACATAGATGCTGGTGACGGCTTCCATGCCGATATCGGCGGCCTCCACCCAGTCGGGCGGCACGTACAGCAGGCCACCGCCCACGGGCACCGGTGCAGTGGGCACCAGCACGCCCAGATAGGGCACGCCGTTGAGCATCACGGGCTTCGGGGTTGACAGCAGGCCCAGCACCACCGTGCCCGCCTCCTTGCCCTTGCCTCCGAAGTACAGCCACACCGGGCTCATGGACTGCAGGCCGTCGCCCTCCTTGCGGGCAAACAGCTGCACCAGCTTTTGCACCACGTCATACACCGTGCGCACCACAGGTATGCGTTGCACCAGGGCATTGACCAGCCGCGCCGCGCCGCGCTGGAAGCCCGCTTCCACCAGCAGGCCGAACACATACACGCAGGCGATGAGCAGAAAGGCACCCAGCACGTAGCCCACGGCCTCGGAGGTGGTGACGCTCAGGCCGATGACGGTCAGCATGTGGCCAAACGCACTCTCCGGGCCCAGCCAGCCGGCCAGGAAGCGCAGTGTCCAGCCCAGGATGAACAGCGTGGCCGCCAGCGGCAGCAGGGCGAGCACGCCGGTGAGGAAGGTACGAAGAATGTGTTGCAGGCCGGGTTTCATGCACGGGAGCTTAGCGCGTGCCGTGGCTTCGCGGCACAATGCCAAAGCCAATCGTCATACCAATAGAGGAGACCCCCTTGAAAATCACGTCCGTCGAGCCCTTCATCCTGCATGTGCCGGTCACCGGCAGCCAGATAGCCGACAGCACGCATTCCATCACCCACTGGGGCGTGGTGGGCGTGAAGATCGGCACCAGCAACGGGCTGGAGGGTTACGGCTTTACCGGCACCCATTCGCATCTGCCCAGCGACCAGCTGATCACGCGCTGCATCGAGACCTGCCACGCGCCGCTGCTGATCGGTGAAGACGCGCACGACGTCAACCGCCTGTGGCTCAAGCTGGCGCGCAACCCCGCACTGCAGTGGGTAGGGCGCGCCGGCATCACCACGCTGTCGCACGCGGCCATTGACGTGGCGCTGTGGGACCTGAAGGCCAAGGCCGCCGGCATGCCGCTGTGGAAGTTGCTGGGTGGCCAGGTGCGCGACAAGGTCCGCGCGTACAACACCGACATCGGCTGGCTCAGCATCGCCGATGACAAGCTGGTGGAGGGCGCGAAACGCGCCGTGGCCGATGGTTTCACCGGCATCAAGATCAAGGTGGGCAGCACGGTGGAACGCGACCTGCGCCGCCTGGAGGCCGTGCGCAAGGCGATCGGTCCGGGCGTGACGCTGGCGATCGACGGCAACGGCAAATGGGACCTGCCCACCTGCCTGCGCTTTTGCCGCGGTGCGGAGCCGTTTGACGTGTACTGGTTTGAAGAGCCGCTGTGGTACGACGACGTGAAGGGCCACGCCGAGCTGGCCCGCGCCACGCGCATCCCCACCGCCCTGGGCGAGCAGCTGTACACGCAGGACGCGTTCAGCGAATTTTTCCACCAGAACGCCATCCACTGGGTGCAGCCCGACGTGACCCGCATGGCTGGCCTGACTGAAGTGCTGCGCGTGTGCGAAACGGCGCACAGCTACCGGCTGCCCGTGGCCCCGCACGCGGGTGACATGAGCCAGGTCCACGTGCACCTGAGCTATGCCCACCCGGCAGTGCAGGTGCTGGAATACATCCCCTGGATCAAGGACTGTTTCACCGATCCGGCCCAGGTGGTGGACGGCCATTTCAGGCTGCCGCAGGAGCCGGGTGCGGGCACGACGCCGACCAAGGCGGCGTGGGACAAGTTCCACCAGGCCGCCCGCTGAACCTGCTGCGCCATGGTGTTGGTCCGCTGGTGCGGTACCGGGGTTTGCGCTAGCCTGTGAATCCCTTTTTTGCCAACGAACGGAGACGATCATGCGCAAATTCACCCACAGCCTGGCAGCCCTGGCCCTGCTGGCAACCGCCGGTGCGGCCTGGGCCCACAACTGCCCCAACGAGATGAAAGCCATCGACGCCAAGCTGGCCACCAAGCCCGCGCTGGCCAAGGACGTGGCCGACAAGGTGGCCAGGCTGCGTGCTGACGGCGAAACGGCGCACAAGGCCGGCAAGCACGACGACTCCATGAAGGCCCTGGGCGAAGCCAAGAAGCTGCTGGGTATCTGAACCCTGCCGCAAGGGCCATGCGCGGTGGCATGGCCCGGTATTGCTGGCCATCGTGTCCAATAGGGTCATGCCCGACACCCATCTCACCGACCAGCGACTGACCGAGCTGGAAATCAAGGCCAGCTTCACCGAAGACCTGGTCGAACAACTGAACCAGGTGGTGATCCGCCAGCAGGAACAGATCGATCTGCTGGTGCGCGAACTGATGCACCTGAAACAGCAGCAGCGCGACAGCGGCGGTGGGGAGTTCCGCAGCTTGCGTGATGAGCGGCCGCCGCATTACTGAGAGGCGACGGCGTCATGCCGACAGCACCACCGAAGCCTGATTCAGCCGCGCGTTCAAGCGCCTGGTGGGGGTGGCACCGGGGGCGCTGGTTCGGGCGGAGCGGACGGCACCGGTGTGATACCTGTCACCACCCGTGCATACCGTGCAAAGCTCCAGTAGGCCCAGGCCCAGTCCAGCAGCACCACCAGCCGGTTGCGAAAGCCGATCAGGAAGTACACGTGGGCAAACAGCCAGAACAGCCACGCAAAGTAGCCTGAGAAGCGCACCGGCCCCACCGGGGATGCGAGGTCCACGACGGCCGAGTTGCGCCCAATGGTGGCCAGGTTGCCGTAGTCGGCGTAAC
>CAZUJD010000099.1:0-10239 GCA_964620025.1 uncultured Ramlibacter sp.
CGTGCCGGACTTTCCGTGTGAGGTCACCCTCGGATTGTGCCGGAGGTTGAGATCCAGGCGCTGCGCCTGGGCCAGCGGCTGGCGCGGCTGGGATACGCGGACGAACTGGTCGGTCAATTGCAGCAGCGTGAGGGCTTTGACGCCATTTTCAGCCGCGCGGCTGCGCGCCGTACCAGGTCTTCAACCGTGGCCGAGGTCGCCTGATGCCCGCGTGGCCATGTCGTTGGCCCGCGCCTCCCCGGGGGTCATGTCATACAGCCGTTTGAACATGCGGTTGAAGCCGGCCTGGTCGGTAAAGCCCGCCATGAACGCAATGTCCGCCAGCGGCCGGTCGGTCCACCGTCCCGAGGCAATCAGTGCCCGCGCCCGCCGCAGTCGGGCATGCCAGATCAGCGTCGCCACGCTTTCACCTTCGCGTGCAAACAGCCGGTACAGCGTGGCGCGGGAGCAGCCCAGCGCCGCTGCCAACCTGCCGGGGTCCAGCCCCGGGTCGGTGCAGTGCTCATCGATCAGGGTGCGCGCGGCCTGGTAGAAGCCATCGGCGAAACGGCCCGCATCAGCCATGCCCTCGCGTGCGGTTTGCAAGGTGGCCAGCGCCATGTCCACGCAGGCGGATATCACCACTTCGCGCTGGGCCGGCGTCATGTGGGCGGCCTGGGTGGCGATCACGCGCATGTGCGACTGCAACACGGCACCAATGCCGGTGTGGGCCTGAAGCACCACCGGAATCAGGCGCGGGTCCCCGACCGCGGCCTGCACCTTGCCGCGCGGCAGAAAGATCGACACGCTGTGCGCTGCGGACTGGCGGAATTCCACCGGCCGGGATGAATCCACGAAATACATGGCACCGCGGCCGAGCCGGACCTGGCCGCCGTGCTCCATGTGGGAATCGGTGCTGTCCAGCATGTAGTTGACGCTCACGTAGTCCACGCCGTCCTCGCGGCATTGGCGGGCGCTGCGCACAGCCTGCAACGCGCTGGACTCGTGTTCCACGACATGGGCATCCAGACCCATGATCCGGCGCACCCGGCCTTCAAAAGGGCGGGTTTCGCTTTCGCTGCGGCTCAGCGCCATGCGGCCCAGGTGGGCGTGGTGCCAGAAGTCCATGCGCTCCCCGGGCGCGATTCCTTCGGTGGACACCTGGGTAATCGTGCCCGGAGTACCGGCGTGGGAGCGGCCCGGCGCCGGTGTGGTGGGGAGTGCGGTGGTGCGTGCCATGCGAGTGGTTATTGTCGCGCAGGACGCACCTGGCACGTCAGGAGTCGGCGACGGGTTCGCTGGTGCCGGTCTCGGCGGCGCCGGTATCACTGGGCGGCGGTTCGGTGCTGGCACCAAAGCCCGTGGTGGTCTGACCTGCGGCCAGGCTGCTGCCAGGCAGCGGCGCCAGCGCACCCAGCAGTTCGCGCAGCTCAGCCGGAATTTTCATGCGCTCGGATGCGTGCAGCCACAACCCGGCGAAGTGGCTGTAGTCAGCCAGCCAGGTGGCACGCACGGCCTTGCGGATCTTGGCCTCCAGCAGGGGCATGCCCAGCATCACCCTCAGGCCGGACTCGCGCTCCCAGCGCACCAGCCGTACCAGGCCGACGAACACGTCAAAGCCGTCGGGCGCCTGCCCGATCTTGCGCACTTCGATGGTGATGCAGTGGTTGGAAACGCCCCAGCGCCGGAAATGGGATGCGATCAGGCCCTGATAGTCGGTTTCCAGCCCCTCGCCTTCGCCATTGACCGGCAGGTAGTCTGTATCTGCGGCATCTTCAAAGCCGCCCGAATCGCCGCTGCTGCCGCCGCCGGGAAAAGTTTGCGCAGGTCAAATTTCAAGGCGTTATGGGGCACGGCGCCGTGCCCGGGGGTTGTCTCTGTCAGGGGTTCTCAGGCAGGGTGCGCACCCAACGATGGATGGCTTGCTTGAACTTTTGCGGTAATTCTAGCGGAGGTCTTCAGTACAAAGGCTGACGGCAAGCTGTTTTTTTCGGGACATGTCAATCAGATGGAGGTCTTGCGATTGCCAAGCTTGCGATACACAGTCGCCCGGCTGATGCCCAGGGTCTGGGCGGCCTGCATCACATTGCCGCGCGCATCCTGGACGGCCTTGCGGATCAGTTCGGTTTCCAGGTCTTTCAGCGGCAAACCCGGTGCGGGCATCCGGGACGTGGCCGGAGCCCGGGCGGACGCTGCCTGGCCGGCCGGCTGAACGAGCGCTGTCAGGCGCAGGCCGGACCAGAGCGGAACCTCCAGCGGCGCTTCACGCCCGGCATGGTCGAAGAGGTTTTCCCAGGGCATGGCAAACAGCTCGCTGCAGTGCGTGCCGTTGCTCTGGGCGGCCAGTTGCGACACCATCTGGCGCGCTGACTGGTTGACAGCGGTGACCCAGCCGTCCGCGTCCAGGCAGACCAGCCCGTCGGATTCATCGCCCAGAAATCGCCCCGGCCAGTTCAGCCGGACGAGCACGTTGTGCGGACGCGCAAGCGTCAGCGCGTTTTCAATGCTGCGGGCGGACTGAGCCACCAGATGCTTGAGTTCGGGGCGCTCGGCGGTTTCTATGCCGGTCAGGTCCAGCATGCCCACGCATTGCCCGTCGGGGCCAAACAAAGGCGCGCCTGCGCAGCTGTACATGCTGGTGTCGTTGAAGAAGTGTTCGCCGCGGTGCAGCCAAAGTGGCTGCCGTTCGGCCAGTACGGCACCGATGGCCGTGGTGCCCACGCTGCGCTCGGACAAGTCAACACCGATACGTGTGATCAGCTGAGCGCGCCTGTCGCTTCGGTCGATTGGACCGTTCACGTCCACCACGACGCCCTGCGCATCGGTCAGGATGGCGAAATAGCGGGTGTTGGCAATGGCCCGCCCCAATTTGTCGAGTACGGGCTTCGCCGCGGTGACCAGCGCGTGGCTGGCTTCCTCTGTGCGGCGGCGCGCGGCGTCGGGAACCATGTCAAAGCTCAGGCGTTGCTCGGGTTGACGGCCGGCGGCGAGGCAGCGACGCCACGACCGCTCGATCCAGGCCCGCTCGAACCAGGCATCCACCGCCACGTCTGTCATGGAGCGGCCTTCCTGCATCACGGCGCGGCGCGCCTGCTCGATCTGGAGCAGGCGATGCTGGGCCGACAGGGCCGGCGCGGGCGAGGGCAGGGCGTCGTTCATGGCTTCATTGTTTGCGCTGCCATTGTTCCATTTTGAGAATTTCGTGTGGGGACTTTCTCAACCTAGGGTTTAGCCTAGGTAGCCCCCCCTGTCCCGGTTCAACAATGGCCTGCGCCACGTTCATACCAACCCACAGACGGAGACACATCCCATGCAGGTCCAACTCAAGGTCAATGGCCGCGCGACGACGATCGATGTCGCGCCCAACACGCTGCTCGTGCAGGCGCTGCGCGAAAACCTCAAGCTCACCGGCACCCATGTGGGTTGCGATACGGCCCAGTGCGGCGCCTGCACGGTGCATGTGAACGGTCGAGCCATCAAGTCCTGCAACACGCTGGCCGTGCAGCACAACGGGGCCGAGATCACCACCATCGAGGGCCTGGCCCAGCCGGACGGCACCATGCACCCGATGCAGGCGGCCTTCAAGGAGTGCCATGGCCTGCAATGCGGCTTCTGCACCCCCGGCATGGTCATGAGCTCGGTGGATCTGTGCAAGAACCACCCGAAGGCCAGTGAAACGGAAATCCGTGAACTGCTCGAAGGCAACCTGTGCCGTTGCACCGGCTACCAGAACATCGTCAAGGCCGTGCAACAAGGCCAGGCCGCCATGGCTTCGGCCTGAGGGGAACAACATGGGTGCATCAGATTTTTCGAACCTTCCCCACATCGGTGAATCCGTCCGCCGCAAGGAGGACTACCGTTTCCTGACAGGGGCGGGCAATTACACCGATGACATCAACCTGGCCAACCAGCGCGTGGCCGTGTTCGTGCGCTCGCCGCACGCGCATGCCGTCATCAAGAGCATCGACGTGGCCGCCGCAGAGGCCATGCCCGGTGTGGCGAAGGTCTTCACCGGAAAGGATGTGGAAGGCAAGATGGGCGGGCTGCCCTGCGGCTGGCTCATCACCAGTACCGACGGCACACCCATGAAGGAGCCGCCGCATCCCATCCTGGCCCAGGGCAAGGTACGCTATGTCGGCGACCATGTGGCCATGGTGGTGGCCGACACGCTGGAGCAGGCCAGGAATGCCGCAGAAGTTGTGGTGGTCGACTACGACGTGCTGCCGGCGGTGGTCGGTGTCAGGGATGCCGCCAAAGCCACGGCGCTGCATGAGGCTGCACCGGACAACCATTGCTACAAGTGGGCCATCGGCGACAAGGGCCAGGTCGATGCCGCCTTTGCCAAGGCTGCGCACATCACCAGGCTGGACCTGACCAACAACCGGCTGGTGCCCAACGCCATGGAGCCGCGCGCGGCCATCGGCAGCTACAACCGCGCCAGCGACGAATACACGCTGTATGTGTCCAACCAGAACCCGCACGTCGAGCGACTGCTGATGACGGCCTTTGTGCTGGGCCTGCCCGAGCACAAGGTACGGGTGATCGCGCCCGACGTGGGCGGGGGCTTCGGCTCGAAGATCTACCTGTATGCCGAAGACGTGGCCCTGACCTGGGCGGCCCGACAGCTCAACTGCAGCATCAAGTGGACGGCCGACCGCAGTGAGGCCTTCCTGTCTGACGCGCACGGCCGCGACCATGTGAGCCATGCCGAGATGGCCATGGACAAGGATGGCAAGTTCCTGGCCATGCGGGTGCACACCGATGCCAACCTGGGCGCCTACCTGTCCACCTTCTCCACGGCGGTACCCACCATCCTGTATGCCACGCTGCTGGCCGGGCAGTACACCTGCCCGCAGATCTATGTGGAGGTGGACGCCTGGTTCACCAACACCGCGCCGGTGGATGCCTACCGGGGGGCCGGCCGGCCCGAAGCAACCTATCTGCTGGAGCGGCTGGTGTCACGCTGCGGCTGGGAGCTGGGCCTGTCGCAGGACGAAATCCGCAAGCGCAACTTCATCAACAGCTGGCCCTACCAGACGCCGGTGGCGTTGCAGTACGACGTGGGCGATTACCTGGGCTGCATGACCAAGGCCGAAGAGATGGCAGACGTCAAGGGCTTTGCTGCGCGCAAGGCTGCCAGCGCCGCCAGGGGGCTCAAGCGCGGCATCGGCTACAGCAGCTACATCGAGGCCTGCGGCATTGCGCCGTCCAACATCGCGGGCGCCCTGGGCGCGCGCGCAGGTCTGTTTGAATGCGGCGAGATCCGTGTGCATCCTACCGGCAGCGTGACGGTGTTCACCGGTTCGCACAGCCATGGTCAGGGTCATGAAACCACCTTCGCCCAGGTGGTGGCGGCGCGCCTGGGCATCCCGGTGGAGAACGTGGACGTGGTTCACGGCGACACAGGCCGCGTGCCGTTCGGCATGGGCACCTATGGCTCGCGCTCGATCAGCGTGGGCGGCGCGGCCATCATGCGGGCGCTGGACAAGATCGAGACCAAGGCCAAGAAGATCGCTGCGCACCTGATGGAAGCCAGTGACGCCGACGTGGAGTTCGCCAACGGCGAATTCACCGTCAAGGGCACGGACAAGAAGGTACCGTTCGGCCAGGTGGCGCTGACGGCCTATGTGCCGCACAACTACCCGCTCGACAAGCTGGAGCCCGGCCTGAACGAAACCGCGTTCTACGATCCGACCAATTTCACCTTCCCCGCCGGTACCTACATCTGCGAAGTGGAGATCGACCCGGCCACCGGAGTGACGCGGGTGGACAAATTCACGGCCGTGGACGACTTCGGCACCATCATCAACCCCATGATCGTGGAAGGACAGGTGCATGGCGGCCTGGTGCAGGGCATTGGTCAGGCGCTGATGGAAAACTGTGTGTACGACCCGGAAACCGGCCAGTTGCTGACCGGCAGCTTCATGGACTACGCCATGCCACGCGCGGACGATTTCCCGCAGTTCAACATTGGCACCGTGTGCACCCCCTGCACGCACAACCCGCTGGGCACCAAAGGCTGCGGCGAGGCTGGTGCCATCGGTTCGCCACCGGCTGTGATCAACGCCGTGCTGGACGCGCTGAAAGACCTGGGCGTCAAGGAATTTGACATGCCCGCATCGCCCAGCCGTGTCTGGGACGCCATCCAGAACGCCAAAGCCTGAGGAGATACACCATGTATGCATTCACATTTGAACGTCCGTCTTCCACGGCCGATGCCGCCCGGCTGGCGGGCGCCGGCGGCAAGCTGCTGGCCGGCGGCCAGACCCTGCTGGCGTCGATGAAGCTGCGGCTGACCAGTGCTGAACAGGTCGTGGACCTGGGTGGCATTTCCGATCTGGCAGGTGTCAAGAAAGACGGATCCAGTCTGGTGATCGGGGCCATGACGCGCCATGCCGACGTGGCCAGGAATGCCGACGTCAAATCCGCCATCCCGGCTCTGGCCGACCTGGCGGGTGGCATTGGTGACCGGCAGGTTCGCGCCATGGGCACCATGGGTGGCTCGGTGGCCAACAACGATCCGTCAGCCTGCTACCCGAGCGCCGTGCTGGCCCTGGGTGCCACCGTGCACACCAACCAGCGCAAGATCGCCGCGGACGACTACTTCCAGGGCATGTTCACCACGGCACTGAAAGACGGCGAGATCATCACCGCCATCAGCTTCCCTGTACCGAAACGGGCGGCCTACCTGAAGTTCAAGCAGCCCGCGTCGCGGTTTGCGCTGATTGGCGTGTTCGTGGCGCAGACCGATGCGGGCATACGAGTGGCCGTCACCGGCGGTGGCAACGGCGTGTTCCGGCACAAGGGGCTGGAGGAGGCACTGGGCAAGAGCTTCACCCCGGAGGCGGCCGCGGCCGTGAAAATCGATGCGGGTGATCTGTCCAGCGACCTGCACGCGAGTGCCGCCTACCGGGCCAACCTCATCAGTGTGATGACGCAGCGCGCGGTGAGCAGGGCGCTGGGCTGAAAAACGGGGACACCCCGGGCGGGGTCCGGGGTCATACTTGGGGCCTGTCCAACGCCCTTTCAACGCACCACGGATCCCGGGCCCGGCCCGGGATGACAGCCAGTGACGCCATTTGCATCCATCGATACCCTGCAGCAGGCCTTGCAGGCCGCAGGCTACTTTGCTGACCGGCGCCTGGCCACCGCGGCATTTCTGGCGCTGAAACTTCAGCGCCCGCTGTTGCTGGAGGGCGAGCCCGGCGTGGGCAAGACCGAACTGGCCAAGGCCCTGTCGCAGGTGATGTCCCGCGAACTGCTGCGGCTGCAGTGCTACGACGGCCTGGAGCAGCGCGAAGCCCTTTACGAGTGGAACTACGCCGCGCAGCTGCTGCACATGCGCGCCGTGGAAGGGCGTGAAAGCGCCGAAGAAGTGGAGCGTGAGGTTTACCAGGCCCGCTACCTGATCCGCCGTCCCTTGTTGCAGGCACTGCAGGCCCCCGAGCCGGGCGCGGTGCTGCTGATCGACGAGGTCGATCGCGCCGATGAACCCTTTGAGGCCTTCTTGCTGGAATACCTGGGCGAGTACCAGGTGAGCATTCCGGAAATGGGCACGATCCGGGCATTGCACACGCCGGTGACCATCCTCACCAGCAACCGCACGCGTGAGCTGAATGACGCTGTCAAGCGCCGCTGCCTGTACCACTGGCTGGACTACCCCGAGCGCGACCGCGAGCTGGCAATCGTGCAGGCCCGGGTGCCGCAGGCCAGTGAGGCCCTGGCCCGCCAGGTCGCTGAGTTTGTGCAGCGCCTTCGCAGCCAGCCGTTTGCCAGTGCGTTCCAGCGCGCGCCCGGAATCGCCGAAAGCGTGGAATGGGCCAAGGCGCTGGTAGCCCTGGACACGCTGGCCGTCGACCCGGAGGTCGTCGCCGACACCGCGGGCATCCTGTTCAAACAGCGTGAGGACGTGGCTGCGCTGACGCAGGACCTGGTTGCAGATTTGCTGCGTCCGCCCGCCGAGGACGCTTGAGCGTCCGTTCCACCCACAGGCACCGCCATGCAGCTAGGCGACTCACGTACCGGCAAGCTCGCCGCCAACATCACCGGCTTTGGCCGTGCCCTGCGCCGCGCCGGCGTGCGGTTGGACAGCGCCCGCATCGCGCTCGCGCAGCAGGCGGCCTTGCTGGTGGGCGTGGACAGCAGGCATGACCTGGGCGCCGCGATGGAATCGGTGATGGTCAGCCGCGAACAGGACCGCCTGGTATTTCGCGAACTGTTTGACGTGTACTTTCGCAACCCCGAGATTGCCAACAAACTGTTGTCACAGCTGTTGCCCAGCGCCGAGGGCAAGGCCGAGCCCAGCAAGCGCCGTCCCCGGGTGCGGGAGGCCCTGCAACCACAAAAGGCCTGGGGCCATCAGGCGTCGCCCGGCAAGGAAGACCAGAAGGTCGAATTTGACGCAGCCATGACGGCCAGCCATCTGCAGCGTCTGAAACACGCCGATTTCAGCGCCTTGAGTGCCAGCGAATACCATCTGGTGGAGCGTCTTGCACGTGATGTCGCCTTGCCACTGCCGCAGGTGCCGTCGCGCCGGTCTCGGCCCGGTGCGCGGGGGCACCGCGTCCACTGGGCCGGTGTGATGCAGCGCGCCGCGCGCACCGGTGGCGAGGTCATGCAATTGCGCCGCCTGCAGCGCGAGCAGCGGCCCTTGCCGCTGCTGGTGCTGGTGGATGTGTCCGGCTCCATGGAGCGCTACGCGCGGCTGCTGCTGGCGTTCCTGCATGCGGCCACCCGCCGGACCGCCGGTCGACGGGCGCAACGCGATGTGTTTGCATTCGGCACCCACCTGACCGACTTGACGCCGGCCTTCCGCCTGGCCGATACAGACGCCATGCTGGGCGCCGCCAGTGTGCTGATCGACGATTTTGCCGGCGGCACACGGTTGGGAGAATCTCTGGCCACGCTGCGCGAGCGGCACGCACGCCGCCTGGTGGGCCGGCGCACGCTGGTGCTGGTGATCAGTGACGGACTGGACACCGGCGAACCCGCCGAACTGGATGCCGAACTGGCCTGGCTGCGCAGGCGCAGCCGCCGACTGCTGTGGCTCAATCCGCTGCTGCGCTTTGACGGCTATTCGCCGCTGGCGCGCGGGGCGGCCGTACTGCACCGCCATGCCCACGGCATGCTGGCGGTACACAACATCAGCAAACTTGAGGAACTTGCGGGCAGTCTGGCCGCACTCATGAAACATTGACAACGCAAGGACGAGGGAAACCGATATGGAAATGCAAGGAAGCCGCGCGCTGGCCATCACCCAGCAACAGGCCTGGGACGCGCTGAACAACCCTGAGGTGCTCAAGACCTGCATCCCCGGTTGCGACAAGGTGGAGTCCACCGGGGACAACCAGTACGCCGTGGGAGTGGCGGTGAAAATCGGGCCGGTCTCGGCCAAGTTCAACGGCAAGATCACGCTGTCGGACATCAACCCGCCCAACAGCTACACCATCATTTTTGACGGACAGGGCGGCGCCGCAGGCTTCGGCAAGGGCACTTCCCAGGTCACGCTCTCGCCGCCCGAAGAAGGTCAGGGCTGCACACTGGGCTACAGCGTACAGGCATCAGTGGGCGGCAAGATTGCCCAGATGGGCCAGCGACTGATTGATGGCGTGGCCAAGTCCATGGCGGAAGATTTTTTCAAGCGCTTTGACGACGAAATGCAACGCCAGTACCCCGCCGCCTATGCAGCGGCAACGGCGCCGCAGTCCGACCCTTCCCAGCCTGCGGTTAATGAACAGGGCGGCAAAATCCCGGTCTGGGTCTGGGTGGCCGGCGCCGTGGTGGCGCTTGGCGCGATCTGGCTGCTTCGCTGAACCATACTCCTCCTGCCATGGAAAACCTCGACGTCATGGTGCTGCGCACGCTGCGCGACTGGCGCACGGCCGGCCAGCGCGCGCTGCTGGCCACCGTGGTGCGTACCTGGGGCTCGTCGCCGCGGCCCATCGGCTCCATCATGGCGCTCAGCGAAACCGGCGCCGTGGTGGGTTCGGTGTCCGGCGGCTGCATTGAAGACGACCTGATCTACCGCTTTACGCAGGCGTATTCAGGCCAGGGCGAAGACAAGCACATTCCCAGCGGCGCGCCGGGCTTTGTGAAGTACGGCATCACCGCCGATGAAGCCCACCGCTTTGGCCTGCCCTGTGGCGGCACGCTGGAGCTGCTGCTGGAATATGACCCCGACGCGGCCCAGCTGACCGCGCTTGTCACGGCGCTGGAAGGCGGCCAGCTCATGCAGCGCACTGTGCGCCTGGCCGATGGCGC
>CAZUJD010000100.1:0-1958 GCA_964620025.1 uncultured Ramlibacter sp.
AGATCATCACGTTGCGGCAGAAGATCACGTCGTAGCTGTCGCCACGGTAGCTGTCAGACAGCAGGTTGAACGCCCGGAAGTTCACCATCGAGCGCAGCTCCTGCTTGACCCTTACCCGGCCTGCATTGGCGCCTGCGCCCTTGAGGAAAAAGCGCTGCAGCTGGGCCGCCTCCAGGCTGCCCACCGCTTCAGCGCTGTAGGCGCCGATACGGGCGGTTTCCAGCACCCGGGTGTCGATGTCGCTGGCGTCGATCGTCACGGGCGCCTGCTGGCCCAGCGTGCCCGCCACCGTCATGGCGATGGTGTAGGGCTCCTCGCCGGTGGACGCTGCGCAGCACCAGATGCGCTGGGGCGCCGGGTGGCGCTTGCGCAGGTGCTCGGCCAGCACGGGAAAGTGGTGGGCCTCGCGGTAAAAGGACGTCAGGTTGGTTGTCAGGCAGTTGATGAACTCCTGCCACTGCGCCTCGCTGGCCGTCTGCAGCGAATCCAGGTACGGGCGAAACGCCCGGTAGCCGCGTTCGCGCAACGGGCGCGACAGCCGGCTGTACACCATGTTCTGCTTGCCCGGATTCAGGTCAATGCCGGCCTTGGCGCGGATCATCGCGCGCACACGTTCGAAATCGCCGGTATTGAACTCGATATCACGCTCGCCGACGCTTGCCACTTCAGCCATGACGCACCTTGAAAACCTGTACCGCCTCATTCAGCGCACGGGCCTGCTGGCGCAGCTGGTGCGTGGTGGCGGTGGACTGCTCCACCATCGCGGCGTTCTGCTGCGTGGCCGTGTCCAGCTGGGCCACGGCGGCATTCACCTCCGTCACGCCACCGGACTGCTGGGCTGAGGCGACGGCAATGCCTTCGATCAGGCTGCCCACGTCGCGCACGGCATGAACCATCTCGTCCATGGTCTTGCCGGTCACCTGGGCCATGTCGCGGCCGCCTTCGACCTGCTTGCGCGATTCCTCGATCAGCTGCTTGATTTGCTGCGCGGCGGCGGCGCTGCGCTGGGCCAGGCTGCGCACCTCGCCCGCCACCACGGCAAAGCCGCGGCCCTGCTCGCCGGCGCGGGCGGCTTCCACCGCGGCGTTCAGCGCCAGGATGTTGGTCTGGAACGCAATGCCGTCGATCACCCCGTTGATGGCGGCGATGCGGCCCGACGCGGCCTCGATGCCCTGCATGCTGCTGATCACCTTGCTGACCATGGCGCTGCCGCGCTCGGCCACCTGGCCAGCATTGCCCGCCTTGCGGCTGGCTTCTCCGGCGCTGTTGGCGTTCTGGCCCACCGTGGCGGCAATCTGCTCGATGGCGGCTGCCGTTTCCTGCAGGCTGCTGGCCTGCGATTCGGTACGGCCGGAAAGATCCTGCGTGGCCGCTGCAATCTCGTTGGCGGCGGCGTCGATGCGGTGCGCTTCACCGCGTACGTCCGCCACCATGGCCTGCAGGTTCACATGCAGCTGGTTCAGCGCGCACAGCGTACCGCCCACTTCGTCGGCCCGGTTACAGGAAAATTTCTGGGTCAGGTCGCCCGCGGCAAGCGCATTGGCAATCACGGTCGCGTTGCGCAGCGGCACGGTGATGACGCCGTGCAGCCAGCGTGCCAGGCCCGCCAGCAGCACCAGTTGGGCCGCCACGGCCACGGCCACCACACCCGGGCCGGCATAGCGGGCCAGCAGCACAGCCAGGAAAGCCGCAGCCGACACACCGACCAGCGCCGTGGTCATCTTGGCCGTCACGCCCGGTCGCGCCAGTCGCGCCAGCTGGCCGCGCCAGCCCTTGCGCACAAGCCGGCCACCTTTGAGTTCCACTTGCAGTGTGCCCGCCTGGGCCTGCTCGCGCATGCTCGCGTACAGCGCCTCGGCCTGATGCACCTGGTCGCGCGCCGGCTTGGTCCGCACCGACATGAAGCCCACCGGCTTGCCGCCTTCCATCAGCGGCGTGACGTTGGCCATCACCCAGTA
>CAZUJD010000100.1:2058-10137 GCA_964620025.1 uncultured Ramlibacter sp.
CCACCGCGGCGTTCAGCGCCAGGATGTTGGTCTGGAACGCAATGCCGTCGATCACGCCAATGATGTCGCTGACCTTGCGGCTGGATTCGCGGATCTCGTCCATGGTGGTCACCACTTCGTCCACCACGCGGCCGCCCTGCTCGGCGGCGGAGCTGGCCGTCACTGCCAGCTGGCTGGCCTGGCGGGCGGTGTCGGACGTGTTGCGCACGGTACCGCCCAGCTGCTCCATCGAGGCGGCCGTCTGCTGCAGGTTGGAGGCCTGCTCTTCAGTGCGCTGCGACAGGTCGTCGTTGCCGTTGGCAATCTGGCTGGAACCTGCGGCGATGGATTCGCTGCCATCGCGCACCTGGGTCACCACACGGGCCAGTGACTGGGTCATGTGCTCCAGCTCGCCCAGCAGGCGGGCCGGCTCGTCACGGCCGGTGACCTGCACGCGAACCGTCAGGTCGCCACCGGCAACCGTTTCGGCCACGCGCACGGCCTGCTCGATGGGCCTGACCACGCTGACCATGATGGACCAGGCCGTCAGCAGGCCCAGCAGCACCGCCACAACGGCGGTGCCGATCATGACGTTGCGCGTGGCAGTGTATTTGGCGGCGGCGTCAGCAGCCTTGGCAGCCGTGTCCGCGTCCTGGTAGGCCGCCATCTCGCCGATGCTGGCCAGCCACTTGGCCGTGGCGGGCGCCACCTGCGCCGACATCATGACGTGGGCCTCGTCGTTCTTGCCGGCCTTGATCAGGTTGACCATCTCCACCATCAGCGGCAGCGCCTGCGAGGTGTGCTCGTCAATGGCCGCCATGATGGCGCGCTCCTTCTCGGAGCCGGCCTTTTCCAGGATGTCGGACAGGGCCTTTTCGGCCTGGTCATAGTTCTTGCGATGCTGGGTCAGGCGTGCAGCCAGCGACTCGCGTTCGGCCGGCACCGTGGTCAGTGCAAGCTGGGTGGCCGATGTGGTGGCGCGCTCGATGGACACCAGCATGAGGTTGGACAGGCGCACCTGTTCGTTGTTCACGGTGGTGATGTGGTGCAGGCGGCTCTGGGCCTCGCCCAGGCGCGTGACGCCCAGCACGGCCACGGCAACCAGCATCAGCAGCAGGAAGCCGAACCCGGCCATCAGGCGGGTGCCGATCTTGAAATTACGGATGAAGTTCATTGAATGGTCTTACTTTCGCGGGGGGGATTTCCGTTGGACAGAGGTTCAGGCCCTGATTTCGGCGGAAAGCCCGCTTTCTTGATGGCGCCTCAGAAGCCCGCGCCGCGCACCAGCGCGCCGATGTCCAGGATCAGTGCCACGCGGCCGTCGCCCATGATGGTGGCGCCGGACACATTGGGCACACGCCGGTAGTTCGATTCGAGGTTCTTGACCACGACCTGCTGCTGGCCGACCAGACGGTCCACCTGCAACGCGATCTGGTGGCCTTCGGATTCGACAATCACCAGCATCAGCTGGTCGGGCTGGTCGTTCAGCCGCTGCACGCTGAAGGTCTTGTCCAGTGCCACGATGGGCAGGTAGTCCTCGCGGACCTTCACCACGCGGCCACCGCCGGCCAGCGTCTTGATGCTCGCGGCAGGCGCCTGGAACGACTCCATCACGCCGGCCAGGGGCAGCACGTACAGCTCGTCCTCCACCGCCACCGACATGCCGTCCAGGATGGCCAGCGTCAGCGGCAGGCGCACGCTCACGCAGGTGCCCATGCCGGGGGCGGAATCCAGGTCCACCGTGCCGCCCAGGGCCAGGATGTTGCGCTTGACCACGTCCATGCCCACGCCGCGGCCGGACACATCGGTCACCACCTCGGCGGTGGAGAAGCCCGGTGCAAAGATCAGTTGCCAGACCTCGGCATCGGTCATGTTCTCGGGCAGCACCATGCCGTTGCCACGCGCCTTGGCCAGGATGCGTTCGCGGTCCAGGCCGCGGCCGTCGTCGCGCACCTGGATCAGGATGCAGCCGCCCGCATGCTGGGCGCTGAGCGTCAGCGTGCCGTGGGCCGGCTTGCCGGCGGCCAGCCGGTCGGCGGGCAGCTCGATGCCGTGGTCCACTGAATTGCGCACCAGGTGCGTCAGCGGATCGGTGATCTTCTCGATCATGCTCTTGTCCAGCTCGGTGGCCTCACCCACGGTGTTGAACTCCACCTGCTTGCCCAGCCGCTGGGCCAGGTCGCGCAGCATGCGCGGAAAGCGGTTGAACACGTCCGACATGGGAATCATGCGGATGGACATCACCGAATCCTGCAGGTCGCGCGTGGTGCGCTCCAGGTCGGCCAGGCCGGACACCAGCTGCTGGTGGGCATGGCTGTCCAGGCCGCTGGCACGCTGTGCCAGCATGGCCTGGGTGATGACCAGCTCGCCCATCAGGTTGATCAGCTGGTCCACCTTGTCCACCGCCACGCGGATGGTGGTGTCGGCGCCGGTCACGGCGCGCTTGGGAGCCTTGGCGGCAGGGGCCGGTGCGGCTGCCGGTGCCGCTGCAGCCGGTGCGCTGGCCGCGGCAATGACTGCCGCAGCTGCAGCCGCCACCGGCGCCTCGTCATACAGGCCGTAGCCGGGGTTGTCCGTCGGCCACGGGCCAATGCGGATGAGTTCGCGCGGCACATGAAAGCCGCACAGGTCCAGCAGGTCGCCGTCGGGCGTCTGCGTGGTCAGGCGAAAGCGCACGCAGGCAGGGTCCTGCCCGGGCAGGGCTTCGGCCCGCACCAGGTCGCCGGCACCGGTGACTTCAGAGAACAGGGTGAGCAGGTCGTCGGCCACCGAGGGGTGGGCCAGCGGGCCGGCCAGGATTTCCAGGTCACGCTGTCCGGCAGGCGCAGCAGCGGCCGGTGCGGGGGCAGCGGGTGCCTCGGCCACGACCGCGGGTGCGGCCACCACCGGGGCGGGTGCCGCCGGGGCAGGTGCCTGCGTGCCGTTGACAAAAGCGCCCAGCTGGGCGGCGATGCCGGTCACATCCACCGGGGTGGCGTCGCCGTCCTGGCGGCGCTGCAGCATGGCCTGCAGGGCGTCACCGGCCTGCAGCAGGGTGTCCACCATCGCGGGGGCGGGGTTCATTTCATGACGGCGCAGCTTGTCCAGCAGCGTCTCCATGGTGTGGGTGAGCGCGGCCAGGTCGTCAAAACCGAAGGTTGCCGCACCGCCCTTGATGGAATGGGCGCAGCGGAAGATCGCATGCAGCGTCTCGTCCTCGGGCGCATCGACGTCCAGGCCCAGCAGCAGCTGCTCCATGCTGGCCAGGTTCTCACCGGCCTCTTCAAAAAACACCTGGTAGAACTGCGTCAGGTCAAAGCCGCCGGCACCGTTGCCGTTGGTCGATTCGGGGGTCGTGTTCATGTTGGGGGGGACTCCTGTGGACCGGATCAACCGGTCACCTTGCGGATGACTTCGATGAGACGGGCCGGGTCAAAAGGCTTGACCAGCCAGCCGGTGGCGCCGGCGGCGCGTCCGGCCTGCTTGATGTCGTCGCCGGACTCGGTGGTCAGGATGAGCACCGGCACGGTGCGAAAGCGGTCCTGGGCGCGCAGTGACCGGGTCAATGCCAGACCGTCCATGCGGGGCATGTTGTGGTCGGTCAGCACCACGTCAAAACTGCGGCCCTGCAGCTTTTCCAGCGCGTCCACACCGTCAACAGCCTCGGTCACCTGGTGGCCTGCGCCTTTCAGGGTGAAAGCCAGCATCTGGCGCATGGCGGCGGAATCGTCTACAGCAAGAATGGAAGACACGGACAGCTCCTGTTTGGAAGCCCTTCATGGGCATCGTGCTGAGGATTGTTGGCCGCACGGGCGCAATCCAAACGGGCGACAAGCGGGCACTTTCCCTGCCTTTTCCGGCGAAGGCACGGGCCGCCTGAACCTATGCTTGGGTCCGTCAAACACCCTCAGACCATGGCCCTGCAACTGCTGGCAATCGAAGATTCGCAACTGGACTACGAGATGCTCGTGGCCCGCCTGGCCCTGCAGGGCGTGCAGGCGCAAGCCATGCGCGTGGAATCCTCCACCGAGCTGCGCGCCGCGCTGGCGCAAAAGCCCTGGGACCTGGTGGTGTCAGACCACCACCTGCCCGGCTTTTCCAGCAGCGAGGCCTTTGAAATCGTGCGGGCCCTGAGCGACCCGCCCCCGTTCATCATCGTGTCGGGCGTGATTGGTGAAGACACCGCGGTGGAAGCCATGCGCCGCGGGGTGGACGACTACCTGGTCAAAAGCCGGCTGGCCCGCCTGGGCATGGCCGTGCGCAACGCCCTGAGCGCGGCGCGCGTGCGGCGCGAGAAGGCCACGGCCGAGGCCCGCCTGCTCGAGTCACAGCAGCAGCTGGGCAACCTGTCGGCCCGGCTGCAGACCGTGATTGACGAGGAACGCACCGCCATTGCCCGCGAAATCCACGACGAGGTGGGGGGCGCGATCACCGCCGTGAAGCTGGACCTGGAGATCATCGAACGCCAGGCGCCCGGCCCCCAGGCTGAACGTGCCAGGCGCGCGCTGCAGACACTGGCCCATGCCGCCGTGGCCACCCAGCGCATCATGCGCAACCTGCATCCGCCCATCCTGGACGCGGGACTGATTGCCGCCCTGGAATGGCAGGTGGGCCAGTTCCGCGAACGCACCGAAATCGGCGTGCGCTTCAGCTGCAACGTGACATCGGTGCAAGCCGATGCCCGCGTGGCCATGACCGTTTACCGCACGCTGCAGGAAGCGCTGACCAACATCACCAAGCACGCCGCCGGCGTCAACCAGGTGAGCGTGGACGTGCACCACGGCACGGGGCTGCTGTCCATGGAAGTCAGCGACAACGGCCGCGGCTTTGACGGCGCCGATCTGCGCAAGCCCGGCTCGCTGGGCCTGCGCGGCCTGGGCGAGCGAGCGCGCGCGGTGAACGGCCACGTGGACATTTCATCGGCCCGTGGCCGCACCACGCTGCTGCTGTCGGTGCCGCTGGCCGACCCGGGGGAACAGGCACCTGCCCCCACTGACGAAGCCCTGACCGCATGACCAAACTGATACTCCTGGACGACCACACCCTGATCCGCCGCGGCATGCGCGACGTGCTGGACGGCCACGCAGGCCTGAGCATCGTGGGCGAGGCCGGCAGCTGGGACGAGCTGCAGGCCGTGATGGCCGGAACACCCTGCGACGTGGTGGTGGTGGACATCAACCTGCCCGGTCCGTCCGGGCTGGACATCATCGAGTCGCTGCAGCGCCAGGAAGGCGCCCCGCGCACGCTGGTGGTGTCCATGTACCCCGAAGACCAGTACGCGGTGAAAGCCCTGCGCGCAGGCGCCTTCGGCTACCTGAACAAGTCTGCCGATTCGGCCGTGCTGATCGACGCTGTGCGCCAGGTAGGCCAGGGCCGCAAGTACATCTCGCCCGAGGTGGCTTCACTGCTGGTGGACCAGCTGGCCGCGCCCAGCCGCAGCCTGCCGCACGAACGCCTGTCCGACCGCGAGCAGCAGCTGCTGGTGATGATTGCCGGCGGCCAGCCGCTGGCCGACATTGCCAGGCAGCTGGACCTGACGCCCAAATCGGTGGCGGTGTACCGCGCGCGGCTGCTGGAAAAGATGAAGTTCTCCACGCACGGGGAACTGACGCACTACGCGATGAAGCACGGGCTGCTGCAGCCCGCGGACGCCTGAATACCAACCGGCGGGCTGCCGGGCCCGTGACAACCACGACCCACTGTTGACCCATCGCGCGTTGCGACGGGATCGACCGATCCTCATGGCCACCGGATTGGCACCATCCCATACCGTTTCCGACAACCAGACCGGCTGCTGGCCTGCCGCTCGTAGCGACTGGCGCTTCGGTGACGCAGATTCCATGTCGGCACGGGCCACTGCGGGCCCACCTAAGATTCCGGATATACGACTGCACACGTTCCCCAAAGTCAAGACTGACGGTCAGTTTCTTGCTGTTGCGGGGGAGTCCGGATTCGAAAGATCAGGCTTGACTCCAGATGAGAACCAAGTAGGTTGCTCCAAGAGTGACAACGACGTCGAGCACCAAGCCGAAAGTCCTGATGGAGGTCTTGTCAGGAGTCGCATTGTGAGTGAAGCGATCGATCGATGTCCTGCGGCCATGGGTGAAAGCCCAGACCTCGTACCCCCCGTACAAGAGTACGACATCCAAGACGAGCAGGCGCTCCCAATCGGACTTGCTCGACTGGCCCAGCCAATAGACAAGGACTGCATAGAGGAAGAACGTGGCGATGGCAACGATGAAGGCACTGCCTATCGCTCGCGCCCCCCTGTTTTGCCCGAGTGAAGCGAGAGTGAGCGGGTGGTCGTACCAAAATTTCTCCCAGCGACACCAGAACTTAGAACGACAGTTCTGGCACGACGGCATGAACTGGTTGTAGCTATGACCGCATTGGGGGCACATCTCCTCAATAGGGATATGGGTCTCGTTGTTGCCTGGCGCTGCCTTCTGGCCTGTAGCAAATGCGGTCTTGTGCCGCTCTAGCGCGGCTGCAGAAGGGTTCACGGGACAAGCGCATCGCGAACAGGCTTCCCGATATGTCGGGTTCCAGGAGTTGCAAGCGACGCATGTCCAAGTGTACCGGTGCATAGCGAAGCCTACCGTTTCGGATGAAAGACGTGACCCGGCTTGCCGGGGGCACGTCCGTGTCGAGTGATGGGATGGACTCCCCCGTTTGTTTACGCGAAATTCGCGTTCTGGTCTTCATTGGCGTGGGAATCAGGTCTTCATCAAACGTAAGGAGTCCGACATGAATCGTACAACCGTCGCAGTTGATTTGGCAAAGTCTGTCTTCCAGCTGGCCGTGGCTGATGCCTCCTGGAAGGTCGTTGAAACTCACCGCCTGACGCGCACCCAGTTCGAGCGCTGGTTTGTAAACCGCGATGTCGCCCTGGTCATCATGGAGTCGTGCGGCTCGGCCCACCACTGGGCACGCTGGCTCAATGGCCTGGGCATCGAGGTGCGCCTGCTGCCGGCGCAGTACGTGCGCGCCTATGTCAAGCGAAACAAGACCGATGCCGCAGACGCGGCCGCCCTGCTTGAAGCGGCCCGCGCCTCTGACATGCGCCCGGTGCGCATCAAGTCATGCTGCTCACCCACGGGGCCAGGAGCGTGCTGCGTGCCGCTGCCGTGGCACGCGGCAAGGGCCGCCAGGTGCTGGGGGTGCGCCGCTGGGCGCTGGAGGTGCAGGGCCGAACGAATCACAACAAGGCTGCCTGCGCTCTTGCCAACAAGCTGGCGCGCATTTGTTATGCGACGCTGCGTGACAAGGAGAAGTTTGATGAGGCGCAGTCGCTGAACAAGAAGCTGGGCCGCCAGGCGTTTGCGATGCCCGCCTGAATACTGCTTTCCAGGAAAAGCCCGCTTACCCATCGCGCGTTGCGACGAGATTGATCGATCCCTCATGGCCACCAGGTTCGCACCATCACACATCGATGCCGATAACTCTTCCGGCTGCTTGCCAGCCGTTCGTACCGATTGGCACCGTGTGAGCAGATTCCATGTCGGCACGGGCCACTGCGAGCCCACTACAGATGCCGGATATACGACTGCACGCGTTTCCCAAAAGTCAAAACTGTCGGTCAGTTTCTTGCTGTTGCGGGGGAGTCCATATAGGAGGGGTTAGCCATCAGGCGGCGTGACATGAAACTCAGCGGAAGATGGTGCACCTTAAACATGATTTGAATGTTCGAGAGTCTGCTCGACCTACTGTGATTGGTGGCTGCGCCGATTGAACCAGATTGCGAGAAAGAGCCCAAGGCCGAGCCACGGAAAGCTCTGAGCGAACATGACCATTCTGCTGGCTTCCCCAGCGAAGACGACGCCAGAGGCCCCCAGAAAGATGCTGACTAAAGCGTGAGCGAGTGCGGAGCCGTGCCGTTCAAGAAGTGCCGACCGCCACGAAAAGAAGGCGGCCAGGCCGCCCATGAAGGTGCCGCCAACTACAAGCGGAGAAGGTCGGTAAGTGTAGGCAGAGACCAGAGCGGCGACGGCCAATGCCAGGCAAGTGATTGGCGCGGCCTTCTCCCACTGCGCATAGCGCTCTCTACGAACCTTGGCGACATCGGGAGGTGAGAGATTCATTGATGGCTAACGTTTGACATGAGGGGTGACCGACCGGCGT
>CAZUJD010000101.1:0-10110 GCA_964620025.1 uncultured Ramlibacter sp.
GGCGGCCCGGCGCCGGGTTGGGCTGGCCAGCCAAGCCGGGCAGCATGGGCAAGGGCTACCCTGGCCACAACGTCAAGGTCATCGACGACGACGGCAACGAATGCCCCGTGGGCACGCCAGGCGACGTGGCCGTGAACCGGTTTGACGTACACGGCGACCCCGACCCGATTTTCTTCCTGGGTTACTGGAAGAACCCGGCCGCCACCCAGGGCAAGTACACCGGCGACTGGTGCCGTACAGGGGATGTGGCTGTGCGCGACGCTGACGGCTACCTCTGGTACCAGGGGCGCGCTGACGATGTGTTCAAGGCGGCGGGCTACCGCATCGGTCCCGGCGAGATCGAGAACTGCCTGGTCAAGCACCCGGCGGTGGCCAACGCCGCGGTGGTGCCCAAGCCCGACCGGGAGCGGGGCGCGGTGGTGAAGGCGTATGTGGTGCTGGCGCCAGGCCATGCGGCCAGCGATGCGTTGGTGGCCGAATTGCAATCTCACGTGAAGGGCAAACTCGCGCCGTACGAATACCCCAAGGAGATCGAGTTCATCGACGCGTTGCCCATGACGACTACGGGCAAGGTGCAGCGGCGGGTGTTGCGGTTGCGTGAAGAAGAGCGCTTCAAATCTTCGGGTTGAGTTGCTTTTCTTTGCCCCGCGGGTTGGCGCTGACGGTGCCCGGCTCCGCGAATGTCCTGCGAGCTGGCTTCACCAGTTCTCCCCCTTCATTTTGCTGCGCCGGGCACCATCACCACCAAACCGCTGCGTGGTGGTGCGCAACCTGATGGAAGAAGACCACAAGGGTTAACCCGAGTGGCGGCCGGGTTTATCTGCCCTATCAAAAACCATGATTGGCTTGTCCAGGGGCAGGGCGGTACATTGCACCCGTCCTCATAACGAACCTCAAGGAGACAAGCATGCCGAACCGCCACGCCATCCGCGCCCTGACCCTGGGCCTCATGACCGCGTTTGCCGCTGTCCACGCCGGCACCGTGTCGGTGGTGACCTCATTCCCCAAGGAGCTTACCGAAGCCTACAAGAAGGCGTTCGAGTCGCGCAACCCTGGCATCAAGATCGAGATCCTCAACAAGAACACGACGGCCAGCATCGCCTACATCAAGGAGCTGCCCGCCGGCCAGCGGCCCGACGTGATGTGGGCGTCGGCCCCTGACGCTTTCGAGGTGCTGGCGCGCGACAAGCTGTTGCAGGCCGCGCCCGAGGTCAAGAATGCCCAGGCCCCGGCCAAGATCGGCAACTACCCGCTGAACGACCCCGAGAACCTGTACTACGGTCAGGCACTGGCCGGCTACGGCCTGATGTGGAACACGCGCTACATGCAGGCCAACAAGGTGCCGGCGCCCCGGGAATGGGCCGACCTCATCAAACCCGAATACTTCGGCCATGTGTCCATCTCGTCGCCGTCGCGCTCGGGCACCACGCACCTGACTGTCGAGACCATCCTGCAGGGCGAAGGCTGGGAAAAGGGCTGGGCCCAGATGCTGCAGATCGCTGGCAACTGCGCCGCCGTGACCGACCGCAGTTTTGCCGTGCCCGATGGTGTGAACAACGGCCAGTTCGGTGTGGGCATCGTGATCGACTTCTTTGGCCTGGCCGGCAAGTACTCGGGCTACCCGGTGGAGTTCCACTACCCGTCGGTCACTGCCGTGGTGCCGGCCAACATCGCGCTGGTTGCCGGTGGCAAGAACAACGACGAAGCCAAGAAATTCATCAGCTTCACGCTGTCGCGCGAGGGCCAGGAACTGCTGTTTGACCCCAAGATCAGCCGCCTGCCGATCCTGCCCAACGCCAGCTTTGGCGCCAAGGTGCCGGCCGGCTACCCCGACGCGATCGAAATCGCCAAACGGGCCAAGGTGCAGTTCGATTCCAACCTGTCGGGCGACCGCTACCAGGTGGTGGTGAGCCTGTTCGACCAGATGGTGACCTTCCGCCTGAAGGACCTGCAGGCCGCCACCAAGGCCATCCACGACGCCGAGCGCAAGCTCAAGGCCAAGCCCAACGCCCAGGCGGCGGACCTGCTCAAGCAGGCACGCAGCTTTGCCTATTCGCCGCTGGTGTCCGACAGCATGATCAAGGACCAGGCCTTCCTCGAACTGTTCCGCAAGAACAAGAAGGATGTGGCCGTCGCCAAGCAGCTCACCGGCCTGGAAGACCTGTGGAGTTCCAAGGCCAAGGCCAACTATGAAAAGGCCCGCGATCTGGCCACGCAGGCGGCCGCGCTGATCAAGTAAGCCAAGTAATCCGCGGGTGCGCCGGGTTGGCGCACCCGCCCCCATGAAAGTCTCACCATGTCTGCTGCCATGACAGAACCCGTCACGTCCGCTGCGCCCGCCAAGGTGCCACCACGTCCACGCATTGCCTGGGGCCCCTGGGCCCTGGCCGGCGTCGTGCTGGCCTTCCTGGGCGTTTTTCTGCTGTTGCCCATCGGGCAGGTGATCTACACCGCGTTTGTCACCGAAACCGGCGCACCCACACTGGGGCATTTCCAGAACTTCTTCGGCCAGTCGCTGCTGCGCGAGTCGTTCATGAACAGCCTGGTCGTGGCGCTGGCGTCGGTGTTTTTCGCCTCCGTCATCGCCATACCGCTGGCCTACCTGACAGTGCGCTTCGAATTCCGCGGCGCCCTGCTGATCCAGACGCTGGGCGTGCTGCCGCTGATCATGCCGCCGTTCGTCGGCGCCGTGGCGCTGCAGCTGATCTTCGGCCGCAGCGGCTCGGTCAACCTGTTGCTGAACGACTGGTTCGGCTTCACCGTGCCGATCATGGACGGGCTGGTGGGCGTGACGTTTGTGGAAAGCATCCACTACTTCCCGTTCATCCTGCTGAACCTGGTGGCAGCCATGCGCAACATCGACGGCGCCATGGAGGAGTCGGCCCTGAACCTGGGCGCCAAGGGCTGGCGCCTGTTCTGGCGCATCATCTTCCCGCTGTCGCTGCCGGGCTACCTGGCCGGCGCGGCGCTGGTGTTCGTGAAGGTGTTTGACGACCTGGGCACGCCGCTGGTCATGGGCGTGACCAACATGCTGGCGCCCCAGGCCTACCTGCGCATCACGTCGGTCGGCATTGAAGACCCGCTGGGCTACGTCATCAGCGTGATCATGATCGCGTTCTCGATCCTGGCGCTGTGGATGGCGGCACGGGTGATGAAGGGCAAGGACTACTCCACGCTGCAAAAAGGCGGCAATTCGCTGCAGCGGCGCCAGCTGCGCGGCTGGGAATCGGTGCTCGCCTACGGCTGGGTGGTGTTTGTGCTGCTGGTCACGCTGGCGCCGCACATCGGCATCCTGCTGATGTCGTTCAGCAAGGTCTGGAGCTATTCGGTGCTGCCCGACAGCTACACCATTGCCCACTACGGCACGGTGTTCACCGATTCCAAGCTCATGATCTACAACACGCTCAAGTACTGCCTGATGGCGGCCGGGCTGGACATCATCCTGGGCACGGCCATTGCCTACCTGATCTACCGCACGCAGCTGCCGGCGCGCCAGTGGCTGGACTACATCGCGTCCATCGCGCTGGCCATCCCTGGCCTGGTGCTGGCCATCGGCTACCTGCGGCTGTTCAAGGGCGTGAACGTGCCCTTCACCGACACCCCCATGGTGGCCACCTGGTTCCTGATCATGATTGCCTATGCCGTGCGGCGCCTGCCCTATGCACTGCGCTCCTGCATGGCGGCGCTGCAGCAGGTGCACATCTCGCTGGAAGAAGCCGCCAACAGCCTGGGCGCGGGCAAGATCAGCACTGTGCGCCGCGTGATGGTGCCGCTGATGATGGGCGGCATCCTGGCCGGTTTCGTCACCAGCTTCATCACCGCCGCTGTTGAGCTGTCGGCCACCATCCTGCTCACCTCGGCGCAGAGCCAGGCACCCATGAGCTACGGCATCTACCTGTACATGCAAAGCATTTCCGGCCGGGGGCCGGGCGCGGCCCTGGGCGTGATCGCGGTGGCGGTCGTGGCCCTGGGCACCTACCTGTCGCACCGTGTGATTGAAAAGTCACGTGCACCCGTGCGCTCCAGCCAGGACTGAACAGAAGAAAGCAACACACCATGAACCTCAACAAAGTTTCCCTTGAAGCCCGCCACATCAGCCTGAGCTACGGCACGACCGAAGTGCTCAAGGACGTGAACATCCGCATCGAACCAGGCGAATTCTTCGCGCTGCTGGGCCCTTCGGGCTCGGGCAAGTCCACGCTGCTGCGCCTGATCGCCGGCTTCAACCAGCACCAGCGCGGCGAGCTGCTGGTGGACGGCAAGGACATCACCGGCACGCCGCCGCACCAGCGCAACGTGGGCATGGTGTTCCAGAACTACGCGCTGTGGCCGCACATGACGGTGTGGGACAACGTGGCCTTCGGCCTGGTGGAACGCAAGGAGCCCAAGGAATCCATCCGCCGCAAGGTCGGCGCCGCGCTGGAGCTGGTTGGCCTGCTGCAGTACGCCGACCGCCGGCCCAGCCAGCTTTCGGGCGGCCAGCAGCAGCGCGTGGCCCTGGCGCGCACGGTGGTGATCGAACCCAAGCTGCTGCTGCTGGACGAGCCGCTGTCCAACCTGGACAAGAACCTGCGCGTGCAGATGCGCGAGGAACTGAAGAACCTGCAGCGCACGCTGGGCCTGACCACCATCTTCGTCACGCACGACCAGGAAGAGGCCATGACCACGGCCGACCGCATGGCCGTGCTGGACAAGGGGGTGCTGCAGCAGGTGGGCACGGCGGCCGCGCTGTTTGATTTCCCCACCAACCGTTTCGTGGCCGGCTTCGTGGGCACGGCCAACCTGGTGGACGGCAAGGTCACGCATGTCAACGGCGAGACGCTGACCTTCCAGGCTGACGGTGTGGGCGTAATGGTGCTGCCGCGCAACAGCGAAGCACCGGGCGTGGGTCCGGCCACCATGGCGTTCCGGCCGCACACGGTCAACATCCGAGTGCGCGACGAACACGTGGACGCCTCGCGCACCTGGCTGGACGGCAAGGTCGAAAGCTCGGAATTCCTGGGTGAATCGTCGCGCTACCGCGTGCGCGTGGGCGACGCGGTGATCGTGGCCAACCAGCCGCACTATTCGGGTCTGTCGCTGTTCCAGCCGGGCGCGGAAGTGCGCCTTGGGGTGGAGTCCACGCAAGTGCGCTTCCTGACGCATTGACGGGCGGCACGCCGTGGAAATCTACCAGCTGCGCGCATTTGTCACTGTGGCCAAGATCGGCCACCTGACGCGCGCCGCCGAAGCCCTGCATGTCACCCAGCCGGCGGTCACGGGCCAGATCAAGGCGCTGGAAGAAGAACTGGGCATCGCGCTTTTCGACCGCCGCCCGGGCCGCATCGCGCTCACGCGCGCGGGCGAACGCCTGTTGCCCGAGGCCGAGAAGGTGCTGGCTGCAGCGGGCTCATTGCTGGGCCAGGCCCGCGAACTGCAGGGCGAGGTGTCCGGCTCGCTGGTGATCGGTACTGTGGGCGACCCCGATTCGCTGCGCCTGGGCTCACTGCTGGGCGGGCTGGTCAGTGCGTTGCCGCTGCTGGAGATCAAGACCCGGTCGGGTGATGCCGAAGCGCTGCGCGAGGCCGTCGCCACATCGACGCTGGGCGCGTCGTTCTATATCGGGCCCAACATACCGCGCGACGTGAACGGCCTGCCGCTGCAGACGCTGCACTACCGCATCGCGGCGCCGTTCTCGTTCAGCCACCAGGTGCTGCACGCGGGCTGGCGCGAGATCGCCGACATGCCCTGGATCGGCGCGCCGCATGCCAGTCATGCGCAGGCGCTGCTGCGCGACCTGTTCTCGCGCCAGGGCCTGCTGCCCAACATCGTGCTGGAGTCCGATGACGCCTCTGCGCCCTACAGCCTGGTACGCGCCGGCCTGGGCCTGGCCCTGCTGCGTGAAGACGTGGCGGTGCCTGCGGCCGAGCGCGACGAAGTGGTGATCTGGCCGCACACGCGCGTGGCCGCCATGCTGAGCTTCATCTACCCAAAGACCTCGGAACACGACCCGGCCATCGTCGCGGCACTGTCGGTGCTGCGCAGCATCTGGGGCCTGTCGCCGCGCTGATCCCGCACTGATGCTGCGCATCAGAAAGTGTGATTGGCTCTCATGCACGATCGCACCTAGTCTTGTCTCACCACAACCAGGAGACATGACATGCGAAAGATCATTGGTGCGGCATGGGTTGCCGCCGTGCTGGCCGGCAGTGCCACGGCAGGCACGGTCACAGTGCTGACGTCCTTTTCAAAGGAGCTGACCGACATCTACAAGAAGCGGTTTGAAGAAGCCCACCCGGGCATCCGCCTTGAGGTGGTGAACAAGAACACCACGGCCGCAATCGCGCACATCCGTGAATCGGCGCCCGGCCAGAGGCCCGACATCATGTGGGCCTCGGCCCCCGATGCGTTCGAGGCGCTCAAGCGCGACAGGCTGCTGGACCGTGCACCCGAAGTGCGCAACGCCTTCGTGCCGGCACGCATTGGCAACTACCCCATCAACGACGCCGACCACATGTACTTCGGCCAGGCGCTGTCGGGCTACGGCATCATGACCAACAGCCGCTACCTGCAGGCCAACAAGCTGCCGGCGCCGCGCGAATGGGCCGACCTGGCGCGCGGCGTGTACCACGGGCATGTGGCGATGTCGTCGCCCGCGAAATCGGGCACCACGCACCTGACGGTGGAGACTGTGCTGCAGGGCGAGGGCTGGGAAAAGGGCTGGGCGCAGATGTTGCAGATCGCCGGCAATTGCGCGGCCATCACCGAACGCAGCTTCGGCGTGCCCGAGGGCGTGAATGCAGGGCAGTACGGCGCGGGCCTGGTGATCGACTTCATGGGGCTGGCCGGCAAGTACTCGGGCTTCCCGGTGGACTTCATCTACCCGTCGGTCACGGCGGTGGTGCCGGCCAGCATTGCGCTGGTGGCCGGTGGCCGCAATCCGGCAGAGGCGCGCAAGTTCGCGGCCTACACGCTGTCGCTGCCGGGGCAGGAACTGCTGTTTGAGCCTGCCATCAGCCGCCTGCCGGTGCTGCCCTACACCGTGGCCGGCCTGAAGGTGCCGGGCGACTATCCCAACATCTATTCCATCGCGCGCAAGGCACGCGTGCAGTTCGACTCCAGAGTGTCGGAAGAACGCCGCCAGCTGGTCAGCACGCTGTTTGACCAGACGATCACGCTGCGCCACAAGGAACTGCAGGCCGCCACCCGCGCCATCCACGAGGCCGAGCGCAAGCTGGGATCGCGACCCAACACCAAAGCGGCGGAACTGCTCAAGCAGGCGCGCGGCCATGCCTTTGTGCCACTGGTGGACGAGCGCAACATGCGCCAGGGCGAGATGGCCGAGCTGTTCCGCAAGAACCGCAAGGACCCGGCCGTGGCGCGCCAGATCGGCGCGCTGGAGGAGCTGTGGGGCAGCCGTGCCAGGGCCGCCTACGAGCGCGCTGAAGCCCTGGCCCGCGAGGCGGCGGCGCTGGCCAGGTAATGCGCAACGACTGCCACATCGAGGTCACCGACCTGGCGCGTCGCGGGGTCCCGGCGCTGCAGAAGTCCATGGCCCTGCGCGAGGTATCGCATGTGGTGCTGGTGCAGCCCGGCGCCCATGCGACGGCACGTGCAAGCCTGCTGGAGGCGCTGCAGCAGCTGGGCGCCTGTGCCTGCGGGGTGACGATGGTGTCGCCCTACACCGGGGCCTGCGACATTGCCCAGCTGGACGCCTGCGGCGTGCGGGCCTCGCAGGTGGCATTGCACGGCATGTGTGCCGCGCAGCTCGCGGCGCCCGCACAGCAGCTGGCGCAGCAACTGGAACCGCTGCACCGGCTGCTGCCAAGGCACTGGCATGTGGAGCTGTCGGCCAGCGCCCCTTGCCTGGCCGCCCTGGCGCCGATGCTGGCGCACTGGGACCGGACCTTTGTGGCGGTGCCGGCCGGTCCGTGCCCGGATGCGGCGCAGGGTGCGGCGCAGAGTGCGGCGGCCGACAGCCTGCGCTGGTGGCTGGGCATGGGCAACCTGTATTTCAAGCTGGTCTGCGCCGCACCCACGCGCCACAGCGCGCCGCAGGCCATGCCCTGGCTGGACTTTGCGCTGGACAGCGCGCTGGACCGTGTGTTGTGGGGCAGCGGCTGGCCGCAGGCGGCTGCGGTACCGCCCGACCGGCACGAGCGTCGTGGTGATGCCTTGCCCCTGTCACGCATCCTGGACAGCAATGCGGCTGACCTGTACGGCTTTGCCATGGCGGCCCGGACAGGAGCGTGCCCGTAAACTCGGGTCCATGAAGACAGTCACCCTTGGCCAAAGCGGCCTTCAAGTTACCCCCATCTGCCTGGGCACCATGACCTTCGGTGAACAGGTGGACCAGCCCACCGCCCACGCCATCCTGAGCCGCTCGCTGGAGCGCGGCGTGAATTTCATCGACACCGCCGAGATGTATTCCGTGCCCGGACGGGCCGAGACCTATGGTGCCACCGAAACCATCATCGGCAACTGGTTTGCCAGCACGCCGGGCGCCCGTGCTGCCACCGTGCTGGCGACCAAGGTGGCAGGCCCGTCTCGCGGCATGCCCTGGATCCGCGAGGGCGCGGGCATGACGGCGGATGACATCATGGCGTCGTGCCATGCCTCGCTCAAGCGGCTGCGCACCGACGTGATCGACCTGTACCAGATCCACTGGCCCGAGCGTCATGTGCCTGCGTTTGGCATCATGTACTACGACCCCGCCAAGGAAAAGTCGCAAACTTCCATCCACGAACAGCTGCAGGCCCTGGCCACGCTGGTCAAGGACGGCAAGGTCCGCCACATCGGCCTGTCCAACGAAACGCCCTACGGCCTGCATGAGTTCGTGCGCCTGGCCGAACAGCACAACCTGCCGCGCGTGGCCAGCGTGCAGAACGTGTACTGCACGATCAGCCGCACGGTGGACAACGCGCTGGACGAATCCCTGCACCGCCTGGGCGTGTCCCTGCTGGCGTATTCGCCGCTGGGTTTCGGGCTGCTGACCGGCAAGTACGACCAGGGCGGTACCGAGGGGCCCGGCGCGCCGGCGGATGCCCGCATTGCCCGATTCGAATCGGTGCGCAAGCAGCGCTGGGGCCGGCCCGAGGCGCTGGCTGCGGCGCGTCGCTACAACGCGCTGGCACGCGACCACGGCTTGACTCCTGCACAGATGGCGCTGGCCTTTTGCTGTACCAGCTGGCGGGTGGCCAGCACCATCATTGGCGTGACCTCGCTGGCCCAGCTGGACGAAAACCTGGACGCCTGGGGCACCCGGCTGTCGCCCGGGCTGCTGGAAGAAATCGACCGGATCCGCTGGGAGCTGCGCGACCCCGCGCTGTGAGCGGCGGGCGGTTTAACATGGAGAGCGCATGGTGGGCCCGCCGCCGTGCGTACAACCCACCACAGCCGCGGTTTTGCCGCAAGGAGCAGGCATGCACTACGTCATCTCGACCACCTGGGGCCCTACGGACGTCACCCGTGGCGCCCTCCCGTTTGTCTTTGCCGCTTCGGCCCTGCAGGCTGGCGATTCCGTGATGATCATGCTGTTCCATGACTCGGTCACCATGGCCGTGGAAGGCACCCACCAGAAGATGATTCCCTTCGGCCCGCCGTCGCGGTTCCAGGAGGTCTACGCGCACCCGAATGCCAAGGTCATCGTCTGCAAGCCCTGCGCCGAGGTGCGCGGCATCACCGAAGCATCGCTGGTCAAGGGCGTGGTCTTCGGTGGCATGAACGACATGCATGCCCAGGCGTCGCGACCCGACGCCAAGGTCGTCAATTTCTAGGGCACCAGCCGGCCGACCAGGCCGGTCCGGCCCGTTTCCCCCATGGCCCGCAAAGAACACGTCAGCGAAACCCCGGCCACCGCGCTGCTGCGCCAGCACAAGGTGGCCTTCACCGAGCACCCGTACGAGTACCTGGAGCACGGCGGCGCGCAGCACAGCGCGCAGGTGCTGGGCTTTGACCCGTTCACCGTGGTCAAGACGCTGGTCATGGAAGACGACAAGGCCCGTCCGCTGCTGGTGCTGATGCACGGCAACCGCACCGTGTCCACCAAGAACCTGGCGCGCCAGATCGGCGTGAAATCAGTGGCGCCCTGCAAGCCCGAAGTCGCCAACCGCCACAGTGGCTACCTGGTGG
>CAZUJD010000102.1:0-10040 GCA_964620025.1 uncultured Ramlibacter sp.
GTGCTGGGCCTGAACGGCTCGGGCAAGTCCACCCTGCTGAAGATCATGGCCGGCGTGGACAAGGAGATCGAGGGTGAAGCCATTCCCATGCCGGGCCTGAACATCGGTTACCTGCCCCAGGAACCCAAGCTCAACCCGGAGCACACCGTGCGCGAGGCCGTCGAGGAGGCCATGGGCGAGGTGCTGGCCGCCAAGGCCAAGCTGGAAGAGGTGTACGCCGCCTATGCGGAGCCGGACGCCGACTTCGACGCGCTGGCCGCCGAGCAGGCGCGCCTGGAGGCGATCATTGCCACGTCGGGTACTGACTCCGAACACCAGCTGGAAATCGCCGCCGACGCGTTGCGCCTGCCGGCGTGGGACGCGAAAATCGGCGTACTGTCCGGCGGTGAAAAGCGCCGCGTGGCGCTGTGCAAGCTGCTGCTGTCCAAGCCCGACATGCTGCTGCTGGACGAGCCCACCAACCACCTGGACGCCGAAAGCGTGGACTGGCTTGAAGTGTTCCTGCAGCGCTACCCGGGTACCGTGGTGGCGATCACCCACGACCGTTATTTCCTGGACAACGCCGCCGAATGGATCCTGGAACTGGACCGTGGCGCCGGCATCCCCTGGAAGGGCAACTACAGCACCTGGCTGGAGCAGAAGGAAGCCCGGCTGCAGCAGGAGCAAAAGGGTGAGGAAGCCCGTGCCAAGGCCCTGAAAAAGGAACTCGAATGGGCGCGCGGCAACCCCAAGGCACGCCAGGCCAAGAGCAAGGCGCGCCTGGCCCGCTTCGAGGAACTGAGCGACTACGAATACCAGAAGCGCAACGAGACGCAGGAAATCTTCATCCCTGTGGCCGAACGCCTGGGCAGCCAGGTGATCGAGTTCAACAACGTGAGCAAGTCATTCGGTGACCGCCTGCTGATCGACAACCTCAGCTTCAAGATTCCCGCGGGTGCCATCGTGGGCATCATCGGCCCCAACGGCGCGGGCAAGTCCACGCTGTTCAAGCTGATTGCCGGCAAGGAAAAGCCGGACTCGGGCGAAGTCGTCATCGGCTCCACGGTCAAGATGGCCTTCGTGGACCAGGCGCGTGACGAACTGTCGGACAACAAGACGGTCTGGGAAGACGTCTCGGGCGGGCTGGACATCCTGAACGTGGGCAAGTTCCAGATGGCCAGCCGCGCCTATTGCGGGCGCTTCAACTTCAACGGTGGCGACCAGCAGAAGAAGGTCGGCATGTTGTCCGGCGGTGAACGCGGCCGCCTGCACCTGGCCAAGACCCTGATCGCCGGCGGCAACGTGCTGCTGCTGGACGAGCCGTCCAACGACCTGGATGTGGAAACCCTGCGTGCGCTGGAAGACGCGCTGCTCGAATTTGCCGGCAGCGTCATGGTCATCAGCCACGACCGCTGGTTCCTGGACCGCATAGCCACGCACATCCTGGCGGCCGAAGGCGACAGCCAGTGGACCTTCTTTGACGGCAACTACCAGGAGTACGAAGCCGACAAGAAGAAGCGCCTGGGTGAGGAAGGTGCCAAACCCAAGCGGGTGCGTTATAAAGCCTTGAAATAGGTTCCCCCCCGCAGCGCCTGCGGCGCCTCCCCCTCAAGGGGGCGCCACCAGCGGCCCGGCGAAGCCGGCTCCGCGGTGGCACTGGCTGATGCGGGCGGCTGTCGGGGCACGACACCATCAGGAGATTTCTGCATGCCCACATCGTCGCCGCAACGCCAGGAGGCCCCGTTTCGGGCCTGCATTGCCGAGGCTTCGCAGCGCGGCAGGATGCTGATGGAGCGCATGGTGCAGGGCGCGCGGCATTCGCTGCCGCAGCGTATTGCGCTGGCCAATGACCTGCGGGAACGCGAGTTGCAGCAGGAGTCGCTGCGCCTGTTGCCGCAGTTTGAGGCCGTCCTGCGCGAAAAGTATCCCCAGGCACTGCTGACGGAGTTCGCACTGGCCATCTCCGGCAACACCGAAAAGGAAAGCGCCGGCAGCCTGAGCTTTGATGCCCTCGAGCTCATGGGAGAAGACCAGATCCAGGAAAGCGTGGAAATAGCCCGGGCCCAGCAGGCGACGCTGCTGGCGGTCGAGGGCGAGCTGGGCGAGCTGAATGCGCTGATCTGCGCCGCCCAGGGGCTGAAATCCGTACAGGCCGAACGCAACCCGCTGCGCCCCGACGTGTATGTGCGCGGCTTGCGCAGCGTGCTGGCCGACACCGGCGTGCCGGTTGCGGTGCGCATGCGCTGGCTGTCGCACATGGGTGAAGCGCTGGGCCCGGCGCTGGCGCGTGACTATGTTTACCTGTCCGGCATGCTGCGCGATCAGGGGGTGGTGGAGGCCGGCTTCAACGTCATCATGCAAATGGAGTCGCCCGCCATGGCGCGGGCGCCGGCCGCTGGCACCCATGGTGGGGTTGCGGCGCCCGCCAAAGGAGGTCAGCAGCACCGGCCTGAGACGCTGCTCACCGTTCGCCAGCTGCGCCGCCTGCTGTCGGGAGAACTCGATGCCGGCAGCAATTCATTTGACGAGCAGTTCTCGCGTGAATTCGAAGGTGACGGCCGTGAGGTGCAGCACCCTGATTTCTCGCCCACGGTTCCTGCGGCCTTTGAGGCCTTGCAGGAAATGAAGCAGGTGGACGAGGTCATGCAGCGGCTGGCGCAGCGCAAACCGGCCCAGGAACCGGGTTCCCTGCGCGAGCAGTTGCGCAGCAAGGCCAGCACCAGCCAGGCGCTGGGCCTGGAGGTGGTCAACCTCATGCTGGACAACATCACCAGTGACACCCGGCTGTTGCCGCAGGTGCAGCAGGTGGTGCGCGAACTGGAGCCCGCGTTGTTGCGGCTGGCGCTGATCGATCCGCGCTTTTTCAGCGACAAGCGCCACCCGGCGCGACGCTTCCTGGAGTTGCTGGTCCAGAAAGGCCTGGCCTGGCAAAGCGCCAGTGCGCCGGGCTTTGAAAGCTTTCTCGATCCTGCGCAACAGGCCGTGCAGGCCCTCGTGGCCACGCACATCGAAGGTGCCGAGCCCTTTGCCTATGCGTTGCAAACCCTGGAAGAGACCTGGGCTGAACAGCAAAAGCGTGAGCGGCGCAAGCGTGAAAAGGCTGTCCGGGCGCTGCTGCAGGCCGAGCAGCGCAACCTGCTGGCCGAGAAGATCGCCAAGGACCTGCGCCAGCGCGCAGAGACTGCCGGCGCGCCGCGCGGCATCGTGTACTTTGTGACCGGTCCGTGGGCCCAGGTGATTGCCCAGGCTCGGTTGCTGGACACCAGCGGCCAGGCCGATCCCGGTGGCTACCTGGATCTGGTGACCGACCTGCTGTGGAGTTCGATTCCGCAGGCGGCTTCGGCCAACCCGGCGCGGCTCGCGCGGCTGATCCCGGGGCTGCTGGCGCGGTTGCGCGAGGGCCTGGAGAGCATTGGCTATTCGCGCTCCAAGTCCGGCCGTTTTTTTGACGAACTGATGGCCTTGCACGCGCGTGCCAGCCAGCCTGCCACGCCGGTGGACGACTCGCCTCGCGGCCGTCTTGAGGCCCAGTTTCGCGAAGCCGACGAAGCCGGTCTGTGGCTGGCGCCTTCCGAGCAGCACCAGTCGGGGTTCATGGAAACACATGCCCCCACCGAGGACAGGCCGCTGTTTGAAATGACGCAGCCAGCTTTCAGCGAGACCCTGCTGGAAGGTGTGGCCCGGGCCGAACCTGCAGCCCCGGTGGCGCCACAGCCGCTGGCGCTGACGCCTGGCGCATGGGTGGAACTGCGGCTGGACGAAAACTGGACGCGTACACAGCTCACCTGGGCCAGCCCGCACGGCACGCTGTTCATGTTCACGCAGGCCGATGGCGTCAACCACTCCATGACCCGCCAGTCGATCGACCGGCTCGTTGCAGGGGGCAACCTGCGTGTGCTGGCGCAGCAGGCGGTGGTGGAGGGGGCGCTCAATGCCGTGGCCCAGGCAGCCCTGCGCAACAGCGTGGACTTCACGCTCTGATCAGCCTCTTGCGGACCAGGTGGATGTTGTTGCGCAAGGCGTAGAGCTCATCGGCGTACGACAGCGGCACATTGATCTTGCCGGCCTTGTTGTCCAGGGCGTTCAGCTCCGCCAGCAGCTCGGGGCCTGAGGCCGGATCAACGTCCAGCCGGGCTTCGATGTCACGCAGTTGCGCATACCAGCGGAATACTCGCGAGCGGATGCGGAACTCATACAGCGGCGGCACGATGCGGCTGGCCGGCAGCAGTATGGCGATGATGATGGTCAGCGCGAGCCACATGCGTTCCACCAGGTTGGCGGCCCAGAACGGCAACCAGCGCTGGAGCAGCGGTTTGCCGCCCTTGATGGCGCGCTCGGCTTCGGGTGACAGGGGGAACTCGCTGCGTTCGGCGCTGGGAAACACGCCGGCCCGGTTGAACCAGCCGGCCTTGCCGTGGAACTCGCGCGCGGCCTGGGCAAACAGCTGCAGCAGGGCAGGGTGGGTGCCGTCGCGGGTGAGCAATGACGTGGTGGACGCGATCAACCGTGCATTGGCGGGCGGCAGGTCCCGCGCCAGGTCCACCACACCGCGCGGCAATGTGGCAGGCGTCAGGAACGGGAAGCGCCGCGAATAGGCTTCGGCCTGGGCGAAGTCCATGAGCTTCACGCCCGGGGTTTGCAGCAGCATCTGCACCATCAGGGATTCAGGCGCCGACGCGAACACGATGGCGTCCAGCTTGCCGGCCAGGAAGTCCACGGTGGCCGGTGTGTGCTCCAGCTGCGACAGCTTCAGGGTTGCCGTGTCCACCCGGTTGGCCTCGAACAGCTTGGCCATCAGGCTGGGCACACCGCTGCCCGGCGTACCCACATTCAGGCGCAGCCCGCGCAATTGCGACAGGGCCGTGAGCGTGGCCGTCTGTGTGACCGCACGCGCGGCGCTTTCGCGGTAAAACAGCCACACAGGTTCGACAAACAGGCTGCCCAGCGATTCAATGGCGCTTTCGTCCCCATCGGCAAGGTCCGCGCTGCCGCCCTGCACGAAACCCAGGTCCGCCTTGCCATCGCGCAGCAGCTGCAGGTTGGCCGACGAGCCTTCGCTGGGCAGCAGCACCACCTGGATGCCATTGGCCGCCAGCGCCTTCTGGTAGCGCTTGCCGAATTCGTCGTAGGCGCTTTGCGCGGGTCCGGTGGCCAGCGTCACGGTTTTGGGTGGCGTGGGCTTGAGCCAGGCAAAGGCCAGCACCACCAGGCCCGCGGCCAGCAACGCGAACGGCCCCGCCGAGATCAGCATCTCGCGGATCGACAGCAGGGTGTAGCGGATGGCCTGGGGCATCACAGGTCGGCAGCTGCGGGCAGGTGCAGCTTGCCGGCAGTCAGTCCACGTGCGGCCAGCACGGCCCGGACCACGGCTCGGGCGGTGGCCTCGGCCGCCATCGTGCCCAGCACCATCATGCCGGGATGGGCCTTGGCCTGGCCGGTACCCAGCGCGAACAGGGTGTCGCCGTCGCTCATGGTGTGTACCGGGTTGATGCTGCGCGCCAGCCCGTCATGTGCCATCTGTGCCAGCTTGGTGGCCTGCAGCTTGGTGATCACGGCGTCGGTGGCAATGACCCCGATGGTGGTGTTGGTGCCGGCCAGCAGCGGGCGCGGCGCCTGGCCGCGCAGCAGGGCGCGCCGCGTGTCCAGCAGCTTCCTGCCGTTGGCACTGCGCGCGCCCGCGATGACCTGCGCGGTATCGGGGTCCACCACGTCACCCAGCGCATTGCAGGCGATCAGCGCGCCCACCGTCACGCCGCCGACGGTGACGGAGGCGGTGCCGATGCCGCCCTTCATGGCGCGGTCAATTCCGAAGATCTTGCCTACCGCGGCGCCTGTGCCCGCCCCCACGTTGCCTTCGGCCGGCCGCCGTGCAGAGGCCGCCTCGCAGGCTGCGTAACCCGCCGCCGCATCGGGACGGATGGTGGCGTCGCCCACCAGCAGGTCAAACAGCACGGCGGCCGGCACGATGGGCAGACGACCCACACGCACATCAAAACCCACACCGCGCTCCTCCAGCCAGTGCATGACGCCGCTGGCAGCGTCCAGGCCCCAGGCGCTGCCGCCTGCCAGCATGACGGCGTGCACGGTGTCGACCAGGTTGACCGGCGAGAGCAGGTCGGTCTCGCGGGTGCCGGGGGCGGCGCCGCGCACATCCACACCGGCCACGGCGCCGGCGCGCGCCAGGATCGCGGTGCAGCCCGTGGGACGGCGGGTGTCTGTGAAATGGCCGACCTCAATGCCGGCGACGTCGGTGATGGAGCCCGCTTGGCGGGCACTGGTCAGGGAAGGCATGAATTCATTATCCATGCCCCATGCGCTCAGCTGCCGGCTGACAGGGCCGGCTGCACAAACGCGAACCAGCCCCCCACCAGGTAGGTCGCGACGCTGACGCCGTACACCCGGGCCGAGACCTTGCGCGTGCGCAGGCAGGCCTGGCGCAAGGCAGCATCGGTGGGGCAGGGAGCGCTGCGGTTGCGCCACTGCAGCCAGCCGCTGGCGCACAGCATCAGGCCCGAGGTGATGAAGAGGCCTTCCTTGTGCTCGCTGAGCCAGACCAGTTGCGGAACGGCGGAGACCAGCGATGACAGCGCGGCGCCGGCACCCAGCGCCACCAGCAGGGCCGGCAGCGCGCAGCACACCAGCGTGCCCGAGCTGGCCAGCAGGCTGGCCAGCGACGCCCAGAACCCGCTGCGCGATTCGGCCAGGCCGTCCGCACTCACTTTCTGTCCCGGGTTTCGGCCTTGATCTGCTCGACGGTCTGCGTCACGGTCTCGATCTTCGTGACGTCATATCCGGCGTCGGTGATCTCGGCGGTGATGAGCTTGTTGTCCAGCTTCTGGCCGGGCTTGGCCTCGACAGCGACGATGCGCTTTTTCAGGTCCACAAACACGGCATGCGTGGCGGGCATCTTGCCCAGCCGTTTCTCGATGCCCTGCGCGCAAAACGCGCAGACCATGCCGTTGACGGTGGCTTTCACGGTTTCGGCGGCCCAGGCGCCAGTGGTGCATGCCAGCAGCATGGCGGCCGCGGCGGATTTGAGTTTCAAGCTGTTCACGGTGGTTCCTTCAAAAAATGTACATGAAATTGAAGCGGCCCTGCTTCATCTGGTTGACCCCGAGTTCGACGAAGTAGCGGCTGTGGATCAGCCGCAGCATGGGCGTGATCTCGGTCTCGTCCGACAGAACGCGCATGCGGCGCGCCTCCACCACCAGCCAGGGTTGCGTCTGGTCGTAGTCCACTTCGTAGAACGAGAACCCGGCCCGCACGGCGGCGTAGTCGTGGTTGATGCCCTGGGCCCGGTACAGGCGCGCGGTGGCCGACACATACAGGCGCGTGGTTTCCCAGTCCACCGACAGCCCGGGCGCGAGCATGGTGCGTGTGCCGTCAAAGTCGTTGCCGCGCACGGGGCCCGCGCCGCCGACGAACCAGATGTTTGCCTGCGAGTGCGGCTCGTTCCAGCGCCTGACCAGCCGGGTGTAGTTCACTTCGGCAAATTCGCGGGTGATCCGCTTGCTGTCCGAGCGCATCCAGATGCCCCCCGCGCCGAAAGCGTCGCGGGGGGTCGTGGCATGGTTGACCCAGGCTTCGCGCCAGTTGGGGCCGAAGTCACCCATGGCCATGGTGCTGTCCTTGAAGCCCATGGGGCCGGCCTGCGCCGTGGCTGCGGCGCACATCAGGGCGGCCACGAGCGCGCGAGCTGTCCAGCTCATGGCGCCGCCTTCTCCACGGCGGTGACCACATAGGCACCTTGCAGCTGCTCGGCGGTGAACCGGACCCTGTCGCCGGCGGCGACCTTGTCCAGCAGCGCCGGGTCCCTGACCTGGAACACCATGGTCATGGCGGGCATGTCCAGGTTCTTGATGGGGCCGTGCTTGAGCGTGATTTTGCGGGTGTCCTTGTCCACCTTGCGTACTTCGGCTTCCGCCATGTCGCGGGCCGGCCCCTGCGCCAGGGCGAGCGTTGACGACAGGGCGATCAATGCGGCGGCGATGAGCTTGTTCATGGGGTGTCCTTTCAACTGTTGTAGCTCTGGTAAATGCGGGTGCTGCCATTGGCCTCCACCAGCAGCACGTCATAGCGGTCCTTGCGTCCGCGGTATTCCGGCCCGTCCATGCCGGGCGAGCCCACCGGCATGCCGGGCACGGCCAGGCCCAGGGCACGGGGCTTTTCCCGCAGCAGGCGCTGGACCTCGCGGGCAGGTACATGGCCTTCCAGCACGTAGGTACCCACCAGGGCTGTATGGCACGAACCCAGCGCATCGGGCATGCCCACCCGCTTGCGGGTGGCCGTGTTGCCCTGATCGTGGACCTTCACGCGAAAGCCGTTGGCCTGCAGGTGCTTGACCCATTCCTTGCAGCAGCCGCAGTCAGGGTCCTTCCAGACCTCGACCAGCCGGGTGGTTTGCGCCTGCAGCGGCAGCGTGGCGGCGGCGCGCGCGCTGGCAATGAGGGTGCGTCGTTTCATGGTTGTCTCCTTGGGGTTCAAGTGGGCGTCACGGTGATCTTGCCCACCATGCCGGCCTGGTAGTGGCCGGCGATCAGGCAGGCGAAATCGAATTCACCGGGTCGGTTGAAGTGCCACACGATCTGCCCGGTCTTGCCTGGTTTCACGTGGGTCATGTAGGGCTCGTCGTGTTCCATGTTCGGGAACTTCACCATCAGGGCGGCGTGCTCGTCCAGGTCCTTTCTGGTGCCGATCACCAGCTCGTGCAGCATGCGTCCGTTGTTGCGGATCAGCAGCTTCACCGTTTCGCCCTGACGCACGGCCAGACGGTCGGGCGCGAAGCGCATGGTGTCGGTCATGGCAATGGTGATGGTGCGTCCGACCGCCGCGGCGTCGCCGGCAATGCCCCAGGGCTTTTGCTCCTTACTGACCGCCGCGGGTTTCTTGTGGGCATCGCCGTGCGCCAGTGCCTGTGGGGCCGCGAACGGCAGCAATGCCAGGCCCAGGCTGAAATGTCGTTTGTGCATCAATGTCTCCCTGGTATCAATGCTGATGGGTGGTGGGTTTGCGAACCGTCAGCGGTTCGGTGGCCGGATTGGACAGGCCAGGCACAACGCCGTTGTTGGCCGCCACTTCAGCCTGGAAACGTGCCGGCTCGGGCAACTGCCCGGTGAACTCGAACGCCTGGGTACCCGGCGGCTGGCGGTACCAGCCCGGGTCCCTGTAGTCACCGGGCTTCTGGTCGCGCCGCACCTTCAGCGTGGTGAACATGCCGCCCATCTCGATCGGGCCGTACGGACCCGTCCCGGTCATCATGGGAAAGGTGTTGTCGGGCAGGGGCATCTCCATCTCGCCCATGTCGGCCATGCCGCGTTCGCCCATGACCATGTAGTCCGGCACCAGCTTCTGGATCTTTTTCACCAGGCCGCGGTGGTCCACGCCGATCATGGTGGGCACGTTGTGGCCCATGGCGCCCATGGTGTGGTGGCTCTTGTGGCAGTGAAACGCCCAGTCACCTTCCTCGTCGGCGACGAACTCCACCTGGCGCATCTGGCCTACGGCCACATCGGTCGTCACTTCCATCCAGCGGGTGGATTTGGGCGTGGGCCCACCGTCAGTGCCGGTCACGGCGAACTCATGCCCGTGCAGGTGGATGGGGTGGTTGGTCATGGTCAGGTTGCCGATGCGGATTCGCACCTTGTCGTTCAACCTCACGTTCAGCGACTCAATGCCCGGGAACACGCGGCTGTTCCATGACCACAGGTTGAAGTCCAGCATGGTGTTGACCTGCGGCGTCATGCTGCCGGGGCTCACGTCAAATGCATTCAGCAGAAAGCAGAAGTCACGTTGCACGTCGTCGATCAGCGGGTGCTTTGCCTTGGGGTGCGTGACCCAGAAACCCATCATGCCCATGGCCATCTGCGTCATCTCGTCCGCATGCGGGTGGTACATGAAGGTGCCCGGGCGCCGCGCGATGAATTCGTACACAAAGGTCTTGCCCACCGGGATCTGCTTTTGCGTCAGGCCGCCCACGCCGTCCATGCCACTGGGCAGGCGCTGGCCGTGCCAGTGGATGGTGGTGTGCTCGGGCAGCTTGTTGGTCACGAAGATGCGCACGC
>CAZUJD010000103.1:0-8097 GCA_964620025.1 uncultured Ramlibacter sp.
AGATCGAAGGCCGCAACTGCGTGATCATGGACGACATGATCGACACCGCCGGCACACTGGTGAAGGCCGCCGAGGTGCTGAAGGAACGCGGGGCCAAGAAGGTCTATGCCTATTGCACCCACCCGATCTTCTCGGGCCCGGCCATTGAGCGCATTGCCAAAGGCTCGGCGCTGGATGAAGTCGTGGTGACCAACACCATCCCGTTGAGCCAGGCGGCCGCGGGTTGCCAGAAAATCCGCCAGCTTTCCGTGGCACCGCTGATTGCCGAGACGATCCAGCGCATTGCCAAGGGTGAGTCGGTGATGAGTTTGTTCTCGGATCAGGAAAATCTCTTTTAAGGATTTTTCATCAAGGCCTTTCGGGGTTTTGAAACCTGTTCTGAGGCATTGAGCCGGCCCTGCGGGGCCTTTTGTTGAACCGGAGCCACACTGGTCGCGGTGGGCTTCTTATGGAGTACGTTATGAAATTCGTCGCTTTTGAGCGCGCAAAGCAGGGTACGGGTGCGAGCCGCCGTCTGCGCAATTCGGGCAAGACGCCCGGTATCGTCTATGGTGGCGAAGGCCAGCCGCAACTGATCGAACTCGATCACAATGCGCTGTGGCACGCCCTCAAGAAGGAAGCCTTCCACTCGACCATTCTCGAAATGGAACTGGCCGGCAAGACCACCAAGGTCCTGCTGCGTGATGTGCACTATCACCCCTACAAGCAACTGGTGCAGCACATCGATTTCCAGCGCGTGGACGCCAAGACCAAGCTGCACATGAAGGTGCCGCTGCACTACGTGAAGGCAGAGGAATCCCAGGCCGTGAAGTTCGAGCACTGCGTGGTCAATCACGTGATGTCCGAAATCGACGTGTCGTGCCTGCCGTCGGATCTGCCCGAATTCATCGAGGTGGACCTGTCGGGCCTGAAGAAGGGTGTTTCGCTGCACCTGAACGACATCAAGCTGCCCAAGGGCGTGACGGCCGTGACGCGCGGCAAGGTCAACCCGGTGCTGGTGTCGGTGGTGATCACCGGTGGCGAAGAGGCCACGGCCGCAGAAGCTGCACCGGCAGCCGACGCCAAGGCGCCCGCAGCCAAGGCGGATGCCAAGGCCCCGGCCAAGGCTCCCGCCAAGAAGTAAGCCCTGCATGACGGTCCGCCCCCCCGGGCGGCCCCACAGGAAATGGCCCGCCTTCGCGGGCCATTTTTTTGACCTTAAGATTTGCACATGATCAAGCTGTTTGTCGGGCTCGGCAATCCAGGCACCGAATATGAAGCCACACGCCACAACGCCGGGTTCTGGTGGATCGACGCGCTGGCCCGCGAGCTCAAGGTATCGCTGGCGCCTGACCGCAGCTACCACGGGCTGGTTGCGCGGACCACAGTGCAGGGACAGACGTTGTGGCTGCTGGAGCCGCAGACTTTCATGAATGTCTCGGGCAAGTCTGTCGCTGCGCTCGCGCGCTTCTTCAAGATCCAGCCCGACGAGATCCTGGTCGTGCATGACGAACTGGACGTGGTGCCCGGCCAGGCCAAGCTCAAATTTGGCGGAAGTCACGCAGGACACAACGGGCTGCGCGACATTCATGCGCAACTTGGCACGGGCGACTACTGGCGGCTGCGCCTGGGCATCGGTCACCCAGGCGTGAAGGCCGAGGTGATCAACTGGGTGCTGAAGAAGCCGGCGCCTGAACAGCGCACCGCGATCGAGGAATGCGTGCAGCGCACACTCAAGGCCGTGCCGGCCATGCTGGCGGGCGAAATGGACAAGGCGACACTGCTGGTCCATACCAGCAAGCCGCCGCGCCCCAAACCGCCAAGGCCTGAAGGCGTCTGAATTTCAACAGGCAGGGAGGACACATCGTGAGGAAGACAAAACAGTTCATGCTGGGCATGGCATTGGGCGCCGCATGCCTGGGTGCCGCGGCGCAAACGGTTTACCGCTGCGGCAGTGCCTACGGCCAGACGCCCTGTGAAGGCGGCCAGGTGATTGACACACGCGACCCGCTCAGCACTCAGCAAGCCGGCAAGAACCCGGGCGCTGCCGAGCGAGATGCAAAGGCCGCAGCGGCTCTGGAAAAGGACCGCCTGCAACTGGAAGCCCGCGCGGCCCCGGCCTTTGTACCGGCCGCAACGCAACCGGTCGCTGCATCGCGCCAGGCTGCCGGCAGGCTGCACAAGCCCGAATTGTTTACTGCCGTTGAACCGGTCAAGCCCGGTAATGCAAAGAAAAAGCCCGGCAGGAAGCAGAAGAAAAAGGCAACCGCAAAAGCCTAGGCCGGCGCGCCTCCCTGCGCCAGCAGGCGCAGGTATTTCTGCATGAGCGTTTCGCGGCTCTCAATGTGCTGGGGATTCACCGGGATGCAGGCCACCGGACAGACCTGCACGCATTGGGGCTCGTCGAAATGCCCCACGCATTCGGTGCATTTGGCCGGATCGATCTCGTAAATGAGTTCGCCCAGGTAAATGGCCTCGTTCGGACATTCGGGTTCGCACACATCACAGTTGATGCATTCGTCGGTGATCATCAAGGCCATGAACGGATTATCAGCCGCATCACACCCCCCCTGTACGGGCAGGGGTAGACCAATGACGCGTATCCAACAGGCACTTCTGTTAACTAAGTCACTAATTGTCAGTGAATGTTACAAGGTATGCTGTTAGGCTGGCTTGCCAGCAACGACAGGGTTATTTCAATGTTTTGGACAGCCGCAGCAAGAGTTCCATGGCCGTTCGCACTGTGTGCGGCTGTTGTGGGCGCGTTCGCCCATGCGCAGCCCAGACCGGATTCGGGAACATTGCAGGACCCACAACGATTGCTGCCCGTCCTGCCGCAACCCGGCGCCCCCGCACTGAGCCTGCCGCAGCACAGCACGCCGAGCGTAGCGGCCACGTCGGTGCGCATCATCCCCACTGAATTTCGCATTGAGGGCAGCCGCGTTTTTCCGGCATCTGTGTTGACGGCCCTGTTGGCCTCGCGCGTGAACCAACCCACCAATCTCGTGGGCCTGCAGGAGGCCGCCGGCCAGATTAAAGGCTTCTATCAGGCCCAGGGCTATTTGCTGACCGATGTCTATGTCCCGCAGCAGGTTTTGCGCACTGAAGGCGGCCCGGTCATCCTGACCGTGGTGGAAGCGCACGTGGGCGACGTGACGGTACGCGTACAGGGCAACTCAAGCCCGGCGACCGGCATCCATGAGCTGGTTCGCCGGCATCTGCGCAGGGGCGATCCTGTAACTGAACGCGCGCTCGACAAACCAGTACTGCTGCTGCGCGACCTGGCCGGCCACGACGCGGTGGCCACCGTGGAGCCCGGTTCGCAGACGGGCACAGTCAATGTCCTCATTGACGTACGCGCAACCCCGGCCCGACTTGAAACATCACTGGGACTGGACAACCATGGCACGCGTGCCGCCGGAGAAGTCCGCGCATTAGCAACGCTGGACGCGCCCAACCTGACCGGGCGTGGCGATGCATTGAGCATCCGGGCCCAGCTGGCCAACCCTGCAGACACACGGCTGCTGCGAATGAGCTATTCGATGGCTGTGAAGGGCACTACCCGGGTCAACCTGAATGCCACCCGCACAGAGTACGCACTGGGCAGACAGTTTGCGGCCCTGGGTGCCTCCGGCCGGGCCGACGTGCTCGGGGTCTCCGTGCTTCATCCCCTGACCCGCTCGCGCGATCGCAACCTGTACCTGGCTTACGGTGTGGACTACAAGCAATTGCACGATGAAACGCGTGTCTCATCAGCCACCGACCGCCGTATCACGACGGCCTACGCGGGGGTGCTGGGCAATTTCACTGACGGCTTGCTGGCCGGTGCATTCAACAGCTATGCGGCGCGTTTGACGGTGGGCTCGGTACGGCTGGACACCACAAGCCTGGCTGTGGACCAGGGACCGGGTGGCCTGCGCACCGCAGGGCAGTTCTCCAAGCTCAACATTGAGGCCCAGCGCACGCAGTTCTGGACCGGCGGCCTCAGCCTGCAGGCCACCTTGCAGGGGCAGATCGCCTCCAGAAACCTTGCCTCGGCTGAAAAAATGTCTTTGGGTGGTCCGTCAGGCGTTCGCGGTTATCCGGTCGGCGAGGCTGTCGGTGACAGCGGCGCCATCCTCGGGCTTGAGGTGCGTTACGCGCTGCCGGCTGTCAACCTAGGGGGAGCGCCTGTGAGTGTCACCGGTTTCTACGATGCGGGCAGGGTGACCTTCAACCAGCAAGGCATCCCGGCAGGCCCCAACCATGTCACGCTGGATGCCATGGGGCTGGGACTGCTGGCCGGACGTGCAGGCAACTACCTGCTGAATGCGTCGCTTGCCTGGCGCGTCGGCTCCCCTCTACCGTCCGGCGGAGAGCCCGACCGTTCACCACGCCTGTGGCTTACAACCCAGAAATGGTTCTGACCTTGACCCTCCCCCGCGCAGGAAAGCCATGACTTCCAGTCCAGCTTCCCGCCGCAAGCGCGACCCGCGGGCCGCCCGGACCCTCGTTTTCTGGCTGTCGCGCAAACTTCGGGTGACCTATCGCATTGATCCGCAGCGGCGCATGTCACGGTTGCTGGCGCTGCTTGTGGCGCCGTTCTCGTCGCTGGTGCTGGCTTTGCCTGCCGGCATGACGGTGGGAGCAGGCGGCGTGACAGTGTCCCAGCCTGCTGCGCGGTCGATGGTTCTGACGCAGTCAACCGACAAGGCTGTGTTGAACTGGCAAAGCTTCGGCATCGCTGCCTCGGAGTCGGTGCGCTTCGTACAGCCGGGCCCAGGGTCTGTGGCCCTGAACCGGGTGACGGGTGGAGAAGCGAGCGCGATTTTCGGATCATTGTCAGCCAATGGGCAGATCTTCCTGGTCAACCCCGCCGGCATCCTCTTTGCGCCGGGTGCGCAGGTCAATGCGGGCAGCATTGTTGCTTCCACGCTGTCGCTGAGCGACAGCGACTTCCTGGCAGGCCGCTACAGGTTCGGCGGGTCCGGCAGCACCAGCGTGAGCAACGCCGGCACCCTCAATGCGGCACGCGGCGGCTATGTGCTGCTGGCCGCGCCCCAGGTCCACAACAGCGGTCACATTTCCGCAGACGCAGGCTCCGTGGGGCTGGTGGCCGGCCAGCGTGTAACGATCGACACCTCGGGCGCAGGCCTGGTGCGCTTTTCCGTCGACGCAGCAGCCGTCAATGCCGTGGCAGCCAACAGCGGCACCATCACTGCAGCCGGCGGACAGGTGGCCATGGTCGCCAGTTCCCTGGGCGACGCATTGGCGACGGTGGTCAACCAGTCTGGCGTGATCCGGGCGGATTCTGCCGTTGAGCGTGACGGCATGATCGTGCTCAGCGGTGGCAACAACGGCATCACCCGCCTGAGTGGCACCCTGAGTGCTGCCGGTGAAAACGGGCGCGCGGGCGGCACAGTTCATGTTCTTGGCGACAAGGTGGAGCTCACAGCCAGCGCGCGCATCGACGCATCGGGTCAGGCTGGCGGCGGCACCATCCTCGTGGGTGGTGACTGGCAGGGCAGCAATCCCGGCATCGCCAACGCCGCGCGCACGCACGTTGGCGCAGGTGCCATGCTGCTGGCCGATGCGTCACAAAGGGGCGACGGTGGCAAGGTTGTGGTGTGGGCCGATGGTGACACCCGCCAGTTGGGCCACATCAGTGCCCGCGGCGGGGCACAGGGGGGCCAGGGCGGCTTGGTCGAGGTCTCGGGCAGGCAGTTGCTGGACATGCGGGGCACAGTAAATGTCGCCGCGCCCCTTGGCCAAGGTGGCCGCGTGCTGCTGGATCCGCAGGACATCCTGATCAACACCACCACGCAAGCTTCGCCCCCCAACAACGGCAACGGCACGCCGGACGTGGCATTCGCCGACCTGCCCGATCCTGGCACCTACACCATCCAGGTGGCAGACGTCACCGGCTACAGCGAGCTGTACCTGCAGGCCACGCGAAACATCACGGTCGCCAGTGCGCTTGCGATGGCTGCCGGCAACAGCGTGCGCCTGGAAGCAGGCAACACCATCTCCGTGAACGCCGCCCTGTCCGCTTCAGGCGGCGTACGGCTGGACGCCGCCAGCATCACCAGTACTGCCGCTGGCACCATCAGCGCCACAGGCGCGGCCAACACGAATGCAGGCAACGTCACCCTGAACGCCAGCGGCAGCGTGAGCCTGGCGGGCAACGTGTCTGCCAGCGGCGGAACGGCATCGGGAACCAACCCGGGGCGCAACGGTGGAACCATCAGCATCACGGGCACCTCCATCGCACTGGGCGCAGCCACCCTCACAGCCAGCGGCAGCAATGCCATCGGCGCCACCAGCAACACAGGTGGCGCAGGCGGAACCATCACCCTGAACGCCACGGGTGGCATCACTGGTACCGGCGCCATCACCGCCAGTGGCGGCAACGGAATCACCGGCCCGGCAACGGGTGGCGCGGCCGGCCTGATTAACCTGGCCAACGCAACGGCTGGCGACATCTCGGTCGGCGCGTTGTCGGCGCGCTCCGGCAACGGCATCACCACGGGCGCGGGCGGCGCGGCGGGCAGCATCACGGTGACCAACACCGCCGCAGGCGCCAGTCTCGGCACCGGGAACATCAATACCTCCGGGGGCAATAACGGCAGCTCAGGCGCCGTCACGCTGAATTCCGCAGGCAACTTCAGCGCCGGCACCATCACCACAACAGGAGGCACGGCCAACACCGGTGGCAACCCGGGGCGTGACGCGGGGGGCGTGACGATCAATGCGGGCGGTGCGATCACTGCGCTGGGGGCGATCACGGCCAGTGGCAGCGCGGCGGTCACCAGCGGTGCGGGCGGCAACGCCGGTGCGGTCTCGGTCACGGGCGCAGGCGGCATCGCGGCGGCCGCCATCACCGCCAGTGGCGGCGCGGGCGTGGGCACCAACATGGCCGGGGGCAACGCGGGCAGCATCACGCTGTCCAACAGCGGCTCGGGCAACATCACCACCGGCGCACTGGCCTCCTCCACCGGCGCGGCCACCGGCACGGGCGCCGCCGGCGCGGCCAGCGCCGTCAGCGTGACCAACACCGCCACCGGCGGGGGCATCACCACCGCAGGCATCACCACCACCGGGGGCACCAAGGGCCACGGCGGCAGCGTCACGCTGGACGCGCTGGGCGCGGTATCCACCGGCGCCGCGGGCAACATCAACACCGCAGGCGGCACCACCATCACCGGCAACGCCGGGCGCAACGCGGGCGCGATCACCATCAGCGGTGAATCCTTCTCCTCCGGCACCGGAACCATCACCGCTTCGGGCTCCGCAGGCCTGGGCGCCAGCCAGGCCGGTGGTAACGGCGCCAGCGTGCAGATCACCACCAGCGGCGCCATCACCACGGGTGCGATCAGCACGGCCGGCGGCGCGGCCGTCACACCGGGCCCGGCGGCCGGGGGCAACGCTGGCGCCATCAGCGTCACCAACAACTCCACGACCAGCGGCGCCATCGCACTGGGCGCATTGACCACCACCGCGGGCGCGGCCTTTGGCACCGGCACCGGCGGCACCACGGGCACCATCAGCGTCACCAACAACGCCAGCGGGCTGGCGCTGGGCACTGGTGCGATCACCGCCACCGGTGCCACCAACGGCGCAGGCGCCAGCGTCACGCTGGCCTCGCAGGGCGCTGTCAACGTGGGTGGGCTGATCAACACCAACGGCGGGGCAAGGGGCACTGGTGTGGTGGACGCAGGCATGGCCGCGGGCAACATCACCATCACCGGGCTGAACAACGCCGTGACCGGCGCCATCACCGCCAATGGCGGCACGGCGCTGGGCACCAACCAGGCTGGTGGCGCTGCAGGTGCGGTCTCCATCACGGGCACCGGCACGCTGGCCACCGCCGCCATCACCGCGGCTGGCGGTGTTGCCACCGGAACCGGTGCAGGCGGCGCGGCAGGCAGCATCACCCTGTCGGGCAGCACCGGTGTGGTGGGCGCACTGAGCACGGCCGGACCCAACACCAGCAACGTCCACGGGGGCAACATCAGCATCACCACCACCGGCACACTGTCGGTGGGCACCGTGGCCACTGGCGGCGGCACGGCCGTTGCGGGAACCAACCCGGGGCGTGACGCGGGGGGCGTGACGATCAATGCGGGCGGTGCGATCACT